>CAZTHU010000190.1:0-4623 GCA_964613575.1 uncultured Eubacteriales bacterium
AACAATATAAGGTGTAGTCTAGCATATATTAATAATTTTGAACTGGAGGATTAAAATGACATCAAATGAAACTGCACGAAAAATAGGCCTTATAGGTTGGAACTTGCAAATAATAGAGGCAGCAGATAAACTGAAAAAACCCTTTATAGTAGTTAGTCTGAATAGCTTAAAGTATTTTGCAGACAAACATAATATTCCATTTATAGAATGGGAATTTGATAGGAACTTGACACATGAAGAAATATATGAAAAATCAGATATTCTATTCCAAAAACTAAAGGAAGAAAATGTGGATATTGCAATACCAGTTCTTGAAGAAACTGTAGAGTGGGCTGGGGCTATAAATTCTAGGATAAACGATGATCCTGATATTTTTGCTCAAAGTATTCTTTTTAGGGATAAAGGAAGGATGAAAAGAAAAGCTTTGTTAGGTGGGCTTAGAATAGGCGTTTTTGAAGAAGCTAGAGATAAAGATGATATAAAGGGCTTCTTGAAGAAGATTAATCAAGTATCCTTAAAAGATAATAGAAAAAAAACGTATCCTATTCACATAAAGCCTTTTGACAAAGCTGGGGCTGCAGGGCATAGGGTAGCTAATGATGAAAATGATCTGGAAAAAATTATAGATACCATAAATTTTCCATGTTTGTTAGAAACCCACTTAGATGGTGTTGAGTTCTCTTGTGAAGTATTTATTTTCAATAAAAAAATTATGTTTTTGAATATAACCGAATATCTTAAGTTGGGATATTCAAGCATGGTGCCTCCTTCTGCGTGGCTTGAGGAATATAGAGAGAAGATTAGATACGCAGTGAATCAATTGATCATGTCTTTTGATATTGAATATGGATTTATTCATCCTGAATTTTTTGTAAGTGACGAGGGTGTTTTTTATTTTGGTGAAGTAGCTTATAGAATACCTGGAGGACATATTTTTGATTTAATACAGAAGACATATAACTTTAATCCTTATGAAGCTTTTGTTTTATGTAATGATCCTAATGAGTCAGAAGAAAAAGTAAAGGCCATATTTACAGATGAAAAAAAGACAAATGGACATGCTGGAAGTTTGATGGTTTATCCACGTGTAAAACGTATTAAAGATGTAAACATACCCGCCGAGTTACAAAACCATCAATGTTTTGATAAACATACTTTGTTTGAACGAATAGAAACAAAAATAAACGTAGATGATAATGAAGGATATGGGAATCATTATGGGACAATATTTTTTCACGGCAATGATAGTGAGCAAATAAAACAGCCACTTTTGCAGTATATAGATTATGATTTTTACACCTAACTTGACTTTCATAGTTTTATAACAGTTAGCATAAAAAATAATTACAAACTTATTAGATACAATGGAGGAGATGAAAGTATGCTTTTAACAGCTCAAAAAGAATCTGAATTCAAACAGGCTCTTGATACTTTGGATTCTGCTTTTTCATATGCCAAGAGTTTATATCAAGTGGATGTTCTAAAATTAGCGTCTAGTTTAATAGATGAAGATGGTGGACTAGAAAAAATATACATGCATTCTGAGATTTTGGATAAAAGTGGTATATTTCAGGATGGCCCATGGGAAGATCCTTCAAAGCTACAACCTAAGTTGGTAAAAGGATCTTTGCTGGTAGGGGGGAAAACTGCTATAAAAGAAATTTTAAGTGATATACGCATGCTAGCAATTGCTAAAGGTGAAGTGAAACATGATAAGATAGAAAAAAAGCAAGCAAGAATCTTTCTCAATGAGGCAATAGCGGTAAACTTAGATTTTCTTTTTCCAAAACAAACAGAATTCTCTAGAATTGAGGATAAAAAGACAGAAACAGAACGAGCAGGTAAGCTGTTTGAGTTTTTGGTTGAAAAGCTTTCCCTAAAAGAGGTAGCAGGAACATTAATAAAAGAAATAGACAGACTAGTTGCCCAACGGCCAATTAGAGTTTCTAAAATTATTTCTATCATAGAAAGATCAAATGAATTATTAGGAAATGATATTACCAAGGCTGAGCGTAAATCCATTAGTCATTATTATGATGCAATATATGGATGCACACTAAAAAGTAAGGAATGCAAATCTATTCAGGAATATCGTAATGCATTGAAAGAAATGACGGACCCAGAGTTAAAATCAGAAGCACATGCATTTGCAAAATCTATGAAAAAAACAGGACTTGTATGTTCCCAACATGCAGTGTTAGTTCGATATTTGAATAGATACAAGTCGGATGGTGTGGATTTGATTTCTGCATCACTTGGATTGAATAAGAAAGGAATAGCTGAGTTAGAACATTATTTGGACAAAGTAAAATTATTGATAAAAGTATCAATACATCCTTCTACTCGCCAGACTGTATATGGACTTTCTTGTTTATTAGAAAGGGGTGTTTTATCATCAATGCCTGTTATTGCGGGTATTTTTAGGTTGGTTGAACTTGACCTTCTTACAAGTGTTAAAAAAGCATTATTGGATTCTGTAGGGAAGAATGCAGGAATAACTGCAAATGATATTTTGGTTGCGGATACAATTAATGTACTGGGGCAACCATTGGGGGTTGGTCAGGGAATGAATCCAACATGCCAGACAGCTAGAGGAATAAGTCTTTGGGCCCTTCATGCTCCAGGTTTTTTGTTAGAGTTAATTCCTCGTGCTGCAAGGGACGGAGATGTTGATATCATATTCGAAGGAGAGCACATACACTCGAAAGACTTAGAACAGGGGCTTGTGGGGGAACTTAGTGGAGAATTAGATGCTGTATCCATTGTACTTGTACCTCATTTAGACAGATTATATAATGAACTTATAAGAAGAGTTAATTTTAGAGGTGAAGATGCCCATAAGTGGGTAAACCCAGCCTTTTACGGTAATTGGGTTCTGAAAGGATTTAGTAGCGTTGTTGATCTTTTTACAGGGTGGGTAACGGATTACTCACGTTTTGTTAAGTTGTTTTATGCAACGCATCACACTGAGTATAATGATGGGTACGAATTGATTTATCCAAACCCTGTGGGGATTTTTATTACCAATGCTTTTGGGAATTTGCTTGGTTTTCATGCTGTATCAATTCAGCGTATTACTAAATTTGAAGAGGATGAGTATAGAATTTATTTTTACAATCCAAATAACGATAGTTCACAAAACTGGGGGCAAGGTATTGAAACTAGTGTGGCAGGAAAAGGAGAGAGCCCAGGAGAGTCATCTTTACCTTTTGAACAGTTTGTGTCTAGGTTGTATGCTTTCCATTATAATCCTTACGAAAAAGGTGATGCATCAGCAGTTGAAGATGAAATAGTACAAAGAATAGAAAGGCTCTCAAAAGAAAGTTGGGGAAAAGAATATGTTTGGACAAATTAGAAAACAGCCATTAAAATAAGCAGGAAAGTTTAAATGTGGGAGACATATTTCATTATTAACTTTAATATACTCTAAGTAAAAATCTGTTTTTTATACCAAGGAGGTTACTTATAATGTTTAGTAAAAGAGAAGAGTATATTGAGTTGGATTACTGGGTGAAAAGAGTTAAGTACGAGCCTTTTAGCAAAAGAATGAAGGTTTATCAATTTCCAGACAAGCCTGAAACTTCCAGATTTATAAATGAGTTAAAAGAATTGGGTGAAAAAAATTCTTGCAATAAGATTATGCTATATATTAAAGATAGTGAAAAAAAGCGAATAAATGAAAAAAGTTTTGACAAAGAAGGGCTTATAAAGGGTTTTTTTAATGGAGAAACAGCATATATATACACTCTTTTTTTGAATTCAAATAAAAAAAATTCAACTTTGCTTAAGGAAGAAGAAAAAATCTTTGACATTGCAAAAGACTACAAGAAACACGAAGGTGAAGCATTCGTTTCAAAAGAGTATTATACTCGACTAGCATCTAAAGCTGATGCACATAAAATGTCTAGTTTCTATGAAGGCATATTTGAAACTTATCCTACTCCTATAAACGACCCCGAGTTTATTCAAGAGTGTATGGATAACGATGTGTATTTTACAGTTATAGAGCATAACGGTGAAATAGTGAGTGCTTGTTCTGCAGAAATAATGAATGAGTTTAAAGCTGCAGAAATAGCAGATTGTGGAACTTTAGTTGAACATCAAGGAAACAATTTGCTATCCTATCAGTTTACATATCTAGAAAAGTTTATGAAAGCTAAAGGTATAAAAACTTTGTTTTCCTATTCAAGGTCGTTATCTATTGGAATGAATCTAGTTAATAAGAAACAAGGTTTTACCTATGGAGGACGTTTGAAGCAAAATAGTAACATTTGTGGAAAAATTGAAAATATGAATGTTTGGTATAAAAACTTATAAAGGGTTTAGAGTTAGCCTTTGTATTAGAAATTTAGTATTGAGAGAAATACATATAATGTAATATGTTTTTTTACGTGAAATTTAGCCTCTACAAAATTTTACTACATTTTTAAAAATAAACCCACCTGTGCACTTCAAAAATTAAATCTGGATAAAAACCGCCGTCAAATGACCATATAGTGTAATTTGACGGCGGTTGAAATTGGAGAAAATACGTAATCGCAAAAATCCTTTTAGTTGATATTTAAGCTTATCAGGATTTTTGGAATAAGAAATAAACCTATCAAATATTAGTTTTGAAAAAAA
>CAZTHU010000191.1:0-4622 GCA_964613575.1 uncultured Eubacteriales bacterium
TGCGTCTAAAATAGATGAAGAGGTAAAAGATATCTTAGATAATGCATATAAAGAGGTTTTGGGTATATTAAAAGAACATATGGATGTATTGCATAAGGTTGCAGAAAGGTTACTAGAAAAAGAAAAAATAGAGGGCGATGAATTTGAGGAAATTTTTAACTCTAAAAATAATGAGTAGTTATAACTTGTCAAAATTGTAAAATTAAATTTAACCATAATAAAAACACAAAAAAGGACTTAAGTCCTTTTTTGTGTTTTTTTATGGTTAAATTTTAAAAAATACTTGAAATGTGGAGGGATTTAGACTAAAATAATAGTCAAGTGGTGAGAAGTGGTGGAAAGTGGTGAGAAATACAAAACAATTCTAAAGATAAAATACTAGCAAGAGGTAGTTAGGGTATATGATTTGCAAGTGTTTTTGGATGGAGCGAGTTTCTTAAGCTCGCAATGCTCGTAAAGAGAAGAGGTGGAAAGAGTGTTTTATGGTGAATATTTGCACTCGATAGACACCAAAGGTCGCATAATTGTTCCGGCAAAATTTAGAGAAGACTTAGGGGAAAAGTTCATAGTTACTAAGGGTTTAGATAATTGCTTGTTTGTGTATTCGTTAGAGGAATGGTCAAATTTAGAGGCTAAGCTAAGGGATTTACCATTTACAGATAAGGATGTTAGAATTTTTACAAGGTTCTTTTTTGCGGGAGCAACGGAATGTGAAGTAGACAAGCAGGGAAGGATAAACATTCCTCAAAACTTAAGAGAGTACGCAAAGTTCACAAAAGATGTTTATGCAATTGGGGTTTCAACTAGGGTGGAACTTTGGGATAAGTCAAGGTGGGAAGAATATAGTGGGGATGATAATATAAGTGGAGATGAGATAGCGCAGAAAATGGCGATGTTAGGAATTTAGATTGAGGTGAAAAATGGAATTTGTGCATAGACCGGTATTGCTTACAGAATGTATGGATGGGCTAAATATAAAAAAAGATGGGGTTTATGTGGATGGAACTGTTGGAGGTGGAGGGCATTCTTTAGGGATTGTCTCAACATTAGGAAAGCAAGGGAAGTTAGTTTGTATAGATCAGGATGAAGAAGCTTTGGAAAAAGCAAAAGATGCAATCAATAAAAAAAACATAAATGATGCAAAAGTAATTTTTGAAAAGAGTAATTTTGAAAATTTAACAAATGTTTGTGAGAATTTAGGGATTAAAAGTGTTGATGGTATTTTGCTAGATATTGGCGTATCTTCTTATCAGCTTGACAATCCAAAAAGAGGATTTAGTTATAATAATGATGCAGTTTTAGATATGAGAATGAATGCAAGTGAGAGTTTAAATGCAGAAATAATACTAAATGAATGGCCTCGGGAAGATTTGCTAAAAATTATTAGGGACTATGGCGAAGAAAAGTGGGCAAGTAGAATTGCAAAGTTTATATGTGAGGCTCGAGACAAAAAGCGAATTGAAACGACATTTGAGCTGGTTGATATAGTTAAAGCAGCTATTCCTAAAAAAGCAAGGCAAACGGGACCACATCCGGCAAAAAGAGTTTTTCAGGCGATAAGAATTGCTGTAAATGATGAATTAGGCGTGTTGACAAGAGTGATTGATAAAGGTGTTGAGTTATTAAGCAAGGAAGGGAGATTTTGTATTATTACATTTCACTCCTTGGAAGATAGATTAGTAAAGCAAGGTTTTTCACAAATGGTTAATCCTTGTAAATGCCCAGGTAGTTTCCCAATGTGTATATGTGGAAAAGAGCCGAAGGCGAAGTTAGTAAGTAAAAAGCCTATTATTCCGACAGTTAAGGAAATAGACACTAATCCGAGGTCTAGAAGTGCAAAATTAAGGATTCTAGAAAAAGTTTAGTATTCGAGACGGAGGATAAGTAAGTTGAAGTACAAATGAAAAGGCATTGTAATCTACGAATGAAAAAAACACAAATTACAAAAGAAAAAAGTTAAAAGCTAAAAGCTAAAAGCTAAAAGCTAAAAACACAAAAGAAAAAGAACTAAAAACACAAAAGACAAGAAACTGGAAGACACAAAGGACAAAGATTTAAGCAAGATACAAAAGATTTTTAACTTACAAAGGACAACTTGAAAAGCTAAGCGTTCAAGGGTTATTGGGCCCTTGTTCGTTTAAAAGCTTTTTAGTGGAAAGCATTTCTTAGAAAATGGAGGTGCTAATAATGCAGCCGTCCGAAAAATATAATTATCAATATGGCTCAACAGCTAGAAAACTTGAATATGATGTTTATGAAGAAAATGCTTTTCTTAGGAATAAACGCAAAAAATTTAAATATACTCAAATTAAGACTAAGATGTTTTTGATTAGTTTGCTTTTATTTGCATGCGGAATGATTGTGACGTATCGTTATGCTATAATAACCGATCTCAACTATGACATACAAGATGCTAGGGAAAAGTATGATAGGATTCAAAACGATAATCTAGTTACCAGGATGTCGATTCAAGGTAGTTTAGATCTTGCAAATGTTAGAGACATAGCTGAAAATGATTTACGGATGCATGAGCCCAGAAGAGAGCAGGTTGTAATGATAAATGTACCTCGAGATGATTTTATTCAAGAAAATGTGAATTCATATAGAGAAAGTGAAGACAGGATGTTTTCGGTTTTAAATAGGTTAAACTAGGGGGTATAGTTTAAAGGTGAAAAGCATGAAGTACTCTTTAAAAACTAGAATGTTGATATTAATGGGGCTTTTTTTAATAGCCCTTTTTGCGTTGTTAGTAAAAACTTTTTGGTTACAAATAATTCATGGTCAGATGTATTCTCAGAAAGCATTTGAGCAACATAATAGTCAAAGAATAATAACGCCTTCAAGGGGAACTATTTTGGATAGAAATGGTTATGAACTTGCGGTTAGCGCATCAGCAGAAAGAATTAGCATAAACCCTATGGAAATTAGAAGAACGCATGGGGAAGAAGGAAAACTCCAGTATTTAGCTATTGAATTAGCAAGAGTTTTAGAACTTGAAAGCGAGGAAGTGTTAAAAAAATTAAATAGAGCAAGTCGTTATGAAACATTAAAAAGGCGTGTGGATAAAGAGGTAGGAGATGATATAAGAAAGCTTATCGCAAAAGAGAATTTAACTGGCGTAAATGTTGATGAAGATTCAAAAAGGTTTTACCCAAATGCTACATTAGGATCACATGTGGTTGGATTTACTGGTAATGATGACCAAGGTCTTTATGGGATTGAATTTGTAATGGATGAGTATCTAGAAGGAAAAGAAGGCAGAATTTTAAGTGAAAGGGATGTTCTTGGAAGATCGATTCCGTTTTCAGAAGAAAAAAGATTTCCTGCAACTCCTGGTTTAAACGTTGTTTTGACTATAGATGAGACTATACAACATATTGCGGAAAAGGAGATTGAGAGGGCAATAATAGATAATAATGTTGTAAGTGGTGCTTCAGTTTTGGTAATGGAACCACACACAGGAGATATTTTAGCTATGGCGTCTAAGCCTGATTTTAATCCAAATGCCCCGAAAGATGCGCCTCCTGGTTTTGATCCAGAAAGTTGGAGTGGTAATACTAGTGATGATATAAATATATTAGAGAGTACTGTTTGGAGAAATAAAGTTTTAATGGACTCTTATGAGCCTGGATCAACATTTAAGACATTTACAACTGCTATGGGTCTTGAAGAAAGAGTAATAGATGTTATGACACCTAGCAATGATAGGACAATTAATGTTGCTGGACATAATATAAAATGTTGGAAGCCCAACGCTCATGGTACGCAGCCATTTTATAGGGCAGTGTACACTTCTTGTAATCCCGTATTTGTAAATGTTGCACAAAAACTTGGAATATCAAAATTTTATCAGTATATGAGAGCATTTGGTTTTTATGAGCCTACTGAAATAGTTTTGCCTGGTGAAACAAATAGTATTCACCATCGTTCTCCCACCGAAATTGATATGGCAACAGCATCTTTTGGGCAAAGATTTCAGGTAACACCTTTGCAAATTGTAAGTGCGTATAGTGCGGTTGTAAATGGTGGAAACTTAATGACGCCAAGATTAATAAAAGAGTTAAGGGACGAAAATGGAACAGTTGTACAGTCTTTTGAACCAGAGTTAAAAAGAGTTGCGATATCTAAGAGTACGTCAGATCAAGCCCGAGATATATTAGAGGGGACTGTGAGTGAAGGAACCGGTAGAAATGCCTATGTACAGGGATATAGGGTGGCTGGGAAAACTGGTACGTCAGAGACTTTAGAGACACCAACGACTGGTAGATACATTGCCTCGTTTGCAGGTTTTGCACCAGCTGATGACCCTAAGATTGTTGTCCTTGTGGTTTTAGATAATCCTCAAGGCGGTGCTTACTATGGTGGAACAGTTGCTGCTCCGGTAGCTGGTAGAATATTTGAACAAACATTAAATTACTTAGGTGTAGAAAGAATTTATACCGAAGAGGATAGAAAAAATATGGCGGCAGAGGTTTATGTTCCGGATGTTAGAGAAAAACCAATAAATGAGGCTAGGAAAATTTTAAAGGATGCAGGTCTTAATATGGAGATTGCAAATGATGATATGGGTGATGAGTTCGTTTATAGTCAGGTTCCGATGCCAGGGGTTTTTGTATCAAAGG
>CAZTHU010000192.1:0-4601 GCA_964613575.1 uncultured Eubacteriales bacterium
TAAGAATGAAGGAATTAATAAATTGATCATGGAAAAGGGGATTGAAATTTTGCCTGTAACAATGGTCGATGATGTAGTGGTTAAGACTGGCAGTTATCCAACAAATGAAGAAATAACAAAATTCTTAGATGTATCTGGGTGTTTGATTGATGACCTTGGTTCAAAATCAAAAGAGTCTGGTGGATGTTGTTCGGGTGGAGGATGCTGTTAAATATTGTTTTCTAATAAATATCTCAAGGTTACCGATTTTTAAATGACAATACTTGAGCAGAATAATAACTTATGTGAAAGGTGATGAAAGATATGAATTTATTTACTCCAAAAGAATTTCCAGTTACAAAATATCTTTTTTTTACAGGTAAAGGAGGGGTTGGGAAAACATCTACAGCTTGTGCTACTGCTTTGACCTTAGCAGATTTAGGGGAAAAAGTATTATTGATTAGTACGGATCCTGCTTCTAATTTACAAGATGTATTTAACACAAATCTGACAAACAAAGGGACTCCAATTAAGGACGTTCCTAACCTTGTTGTGGCAAATCTTGATCCAATACAAGCTGCTGCAGAATATAAGGAAAGTGTAATTTCTCCTTATAGAGGAAAATTGCCAGATGCTGTAATAGATAATATGGCTGAGCAGCTTTCAGGTTCTTGTACAGTTGAAATTGCAGCATTTAATGAGTTTTCTAATTATATAACTGATGAAAAGGCACAAAAACAATATGATCATATTATTTTTGATACTGCACCAACAGGGCATACTTTAAGAATGTTGCAATTGCCATCTGCTTGGAGTGATTTTATCAGCGAAAATACCCATGGTGCTTCTTGTTTGGGTCAACTTTCAGGATTAGAAAGTAAAAAGGATGTATATCAAAAAGCCGTAGAGACACTATCTAACGGGGTACTAACAACGTTGATATTAATGACTAGACCTGAAGAATCTCCTTTAAAGGATGCAAGCAGAGCGTCTAAAGAACTTTTTGAGATTGGTGTGAAAAATCAAGTCATGGTTATCAATGGGGTTTTGACTAAGCCCGATGACATTGTATCAGAAAGCTTATATAAAAAACAACAAAAAGCATTGGCAGATATGCCAGATATTTTAAATCAGGTTGAAACTTATATGATTCCACTAAGAGCTTATAACATTACGGGGCTAGAAAACATTAGAGCATTTCTCAATAAAGATAATTATGATGTTCGTAAAGAAGAGCTTAAGACTGATTCTATTTCTCAGCTTAAGGACGTGGTTGAGGATATTTCAAACAGTAATAAAAAGGTTATATTTACAATGGGTAAAGGTGGCGTTGGAAAAACGACTGTTGCTGCTGCGGTTGCACTTGGATTGGTTGAACGTGGGAAAAAAGTTCACTTAACAACCACGGATCCAGCAGCTCACTTAAAATATATTATCCAAGAAAGAGAGGGAATAACACTAAGTCACGTTTCTGAGGAAGGAGAACTTGAAAAATACAAAGAAGAAGTTTTGTCTAATGCCAGAGGAACGATGACTGAAGATGATATTGCTTATCTTGAAGAGGATTTAAGGTCGCCGTGTACTCAGGAAATAGCGGTATTTAGAGCTTTTGCTGAAATAGTAGAAAAATCCGAAAATGAAGTTGTTGTAATAGATACCGCTCCCACTGGTCACACCCTTCTTTTATTAGATTCGACACAAAGTTATCATAGAGAAATACAGCGTTCTCAAGGGGATATCCCTGATTCTGTTAAAAAGTTATTGCCTAGACTACGTGATGAGGAGGAAACCGAGGTAATTATTATAACACATCCAGAACCAACTCCAGTGTATGAAGCAATTCGTCTAGAAGAGGACTTAAAACGTGCTGGAATTTATAGCAAATGGTGGATAATAAATTCGTCATTATACACTATTGATACATCAAATAGAATGTTAAAGGCAAAAGCTAGCAATGAGGTTAAGTGGATTAATAAAGTGAATAAAAACTCAAACGGTAATTTCGCTATAATAAAATGGAGTTCTAAAGAATTCAAGGGTGAAAATTTACTTGATTTATTAAAATGAGACTACAGTGGTTTAGAATGACCCTCTTGTTTGTAAGATGTGTTTGCCTGTGATATAATTGCGATTATAGTAATTTTTTAATCATTATGATTATGGCATAAAGTTATTTAAAAGTGCCGATAAGACTGATTTTTAGGGGGTAAATATGTTGGATTTAGATTTAAGTAGACAAAGTAGTAGGAAACAGTTCAAACCAAATATTTTAGAAATTGATAAAGACTTGAAAATGTTAGAAAGAAGAAAGACAATTAGTATATCGGATAAACTTATTGAAAAGTTATTTTCTGATATTGATAAAGAACAGATCAAAGAAACCACACCGTATAGTTCTTTTTTAGGAAGGTTTCCGCCAGATCAATGGTCAATGCAAAAGGGTTTGTATAAAAGTTATGTTAGAATGAATTTAAAAGGGAAGGCATCGGCAATTAGACCTTTTTTTAAAATACCTGATAATAATGCATTTGTTACAATGTTTGTTAATCAGTTTAAGTTAGAAGCTTTAGAGAATAACTCACTCGTCAAATTAGACGAAGAAAGTTATAAAGATGCTTTAAAAGCAATTAGTACGCATAAAGATCATAATAGAAATGGGGAAGCTATTTATAGGTTTTGGAATCAAAAACCTATAGATGGAAACTCAGTATCATGGCCAGAGAATATGGCAATACCTTTAACGCAAGCGGATTTACTACTTAACGCATTGTCTCCTGTAGCTAATTTGCTACCTAAAAAGATAGGGGAAATAGACAGGGAAAATGTGAAAAAGTTTGTTAATTTTCCTGCAGGTATGCTCCAAGGGTTTTGTATACCAGCAGATTCTGACGACACCTTTGTTAACCTAGGGTTAAGGGCTAGAATGGCTGCGCATTCTGATAGTTTACCTGAAATGTCAAATCAAAGGCAAGTGTCTAAAATTGCTAAACAAGCCACAAACGAGCTTATGAAATATGCCTACAGACCTTTTGCTGACGATAAAGATTATAACTTAATAGATTCAAGAACTTACCATTGGTTAAGCGATTTTATTTATGAAGAAAAAAAGCGTAGTACTTTTAATCTTAGAAAGCCAAACTTATGCCTTCCTACAACTTGGCTTCAAAATTACAGTGAAAATAAAATTAGTTTTAAAAAGAAAGAGTCAATGCCGTTTGGTGTTAATAATGTTGATGGCAGTGTTGCGGCAAACGTTTTGTTTGGAATAACTAGTGCGTACTTACTTGAAAAAAGGGATGAAAAACAAAAGATAGAAGCAATCAACAATTCTAGAAACAACACAAAAGAACCGTCCCCTTGTGTTGCTCCTGAGTTAGAATGGTTTGATAATAATGTTAAGAAGATGTATTTAGATACTTCAAAAATGTTATCTTGGATATTAAAGAAGGATTTAATGTCGCACAAAGAAAAGTCAAGAGAGATTCTAATGTACTATCCATCTGTTTATGACTTTTACTGTTTTACAGCACGAGCACATCATTTGCTAGAGAATCCTGAAGTCATAAGCTCTAAAAATAGGTTACCAAATGAAAAAGTTTTATCTTTTGCGAAAAAGGAATTGGGAAATGCTTTAAGGGGACCTGCAACAGAACAATTGCTACGAAAATGTAAAATAATAGATGGAAAGTGGGCTGTGTGGGATGATAAATTAGGCGATAGTGACACAGATGTGTGGGGGCGTCCTCAACCTAAGGCGGATGACAGATTGTTTTCAACATCTGGAGCTTTAAATTCTTTGTTAGATATTTGGACAACTTCAGAACCGCTTAATAATACAAAAGCTAATCATACTAAAATATTTAAGCGAAAGTGGAGAGCTGATGTTCCTTTAAAGGTAAAAGAAACAGTTTTAGCTGGAAGTAGGTTTTTAAAAGATCATGTTAGTAAAGAGTCTTATGGTGGGCTAAGTTTAGACAATGTATTCTTTAGTGGCTCAACACATGCTGGATTGCCTATGGCGCGTCCTTGCAATGTAAGAGAGGATCTAAATGGAAAAAAATTGCCCAAGGATGCTCCATTTCCAGACATTCCAACTCCAAAGCTTGGTGGGCATGTTCATGGTGTTGCTGGAGTTATTCCAAAGGATAAGTATAAGATGATGTTAAAAGATTTAAAAAAGAATGGATATTATAATCCAAGTGCAGCTGAGCAGAAAATGGATAGTGAGGGTGCATTAAAGACCCCGTTTCCATTTTGGTCTAGCCCATCTATAACAATGGGACTAACGATGTTAGCGCTTTTAAAGGTTAAAAGCTTAGATTAACAGCCCTCTTAAGAGTCTTTTAATTATAAACAGAAATCTTAAGTTTACTGTACACAGAGTGCTTTCCGCCTGTAGATGCGGGAGTATAGCGATGATAGGAATTGGATAAAATCTAACGACTTCTAAACATTAGGTAATGTATTTCTAAGAGGTCGTTAGATTGATTTTGTTTGATTCAAATTCTCTAAAACTATTATAGGATTTTGATTTTTGGGTAAAGGACATAGCAATATCAAATGGATGTCCATTTTCTAGAACTCTTTGTCTTAATTCGTGAGGATAAAATGCACCTGTTATT
>CAZTHU010000193.1:0-4589 GCA_964613575.1 uncultured Eubacteriales bacterium
TATATAAAACACCATAAAACAAATAATTAAAACTACATAAACATCTAAAAAAGAGCGTTGTTGATACAAGAAATACATCCCAAGACCAGTTGTAGTTAATAAACTTAATAGTATAGGTAGCTTGTTTAAATACTCCATAACCCTCTCCTTAAAGTATTTTAGAGTCTCTTCCTACAGTTTTTACCAAAAGACTCCCATCCTCAGATCTTAATTCTATGGTTCTTCCATACTCTCCACCCGTATCCTGTGATAGAACTTGAATCCCCAAACGAGAAAGAATAGTTTTTACAGCTACGACATTTCGAAGTCCTATCTTCATCAAATCAGTATCCTCTGAAAAACGAAACATCTGCGCACCACCTGCAATTTTAGCTACAATATTAAATTTAACAGCACCCATTCTTATCATTTCATCTAGCATAGCCGGGATTGCTGTATCAGCAAATTTAGCTTTATTGTGAACTTCAGATGAGCTACTTACAGAAGGTAGCATAATATGTGCCATTCCACTCATACCCGTAAGTTTATCATAAAAACATATACCAACACAAGAACCTAATCCTAAAGTAGTAAGATTATTTGGCTTATTTGTTATTTTATAATCTGCCATATCAACTTTTATAATCATCCCCATTATCCGTGTACCCCTAACGCTTGTAAAAGATTTTTAAAAGAATTTGCATCTGGAACAAGAAAAATATTTGCCTTTATATTAGAATTAGAATCATCTTGTTTAGTTAAAAAATTAGAGTCTATATAAAGACAATTTTCAGAGACTGTAGCAAAAGAAATTGCAGGCAAACTCAAAACAGCACCCGCCATGTCAATAGAAACACTTGGATACCTACAATCTATGTGAAGTTTTGTTAAGCTTGAAAGAGCCGAAATATAAGTCCCCGATAAAATACTTCCTGTTTCTTTTATTGCAGATATAGCATATTCATCTAAGCTTTCTAGGTCTTGATAATTTTGTTTAGTTAGCGTATTTATTACATTAAAGGCATCATCTAATTTTAAAATAAATAAGATCATACCCTTTACATCCCCTGCAAGAGGTGTAACAACCCCAGCCACTATTTCGTCCTCACTTCCTAATACCTTTCCGACTTGAGAAAATTCAAGCACCTTTAACACTGGAACACCCATTGTTATATTTTTTTTCAAAAGCTTAGATAACGACGTAGCAGCATTTCCAGCCCCAATTGTACTAATTTCTTTAAAAACATCTAACTGATCTAAATTAAGTTTTTTAAAATCAAACCCCATCCTCATCACCCCTATACTTTTTAACGAAACTATCAAAATAACTTCTTGCTCCTACAAATGTTTCTTCTTTTCCTTCTTTTAGATCTTTTTCTATAATTTTTTTAGCAATTTCTTTGATTTGATTTGACACCATAGCCTTAGGTGCACTAACAACAAAAGGGGTTTGTGTCTTTACTGCTCTTTCTACTTCAATATCTGCATCTAGATAACCTAATAGCTTTATTTTTATTCCCAAAAACTTCTGTGTAACATCAAACAAATTATGAAAAACATTTAGGCTTTCACGCTCACCTCTTGCTCGATTTATAACAAGATTTACCTCTTTCTCATACCTAGTTCCCGCAATTAGTTTTAAAAGTGCATACGCATCTGTAATAGATGTGGGCTCTGGCGTTGTGATTAAACAAACATCGTCCGCTGCCAAAACAGAATTTAGCACATTATCTGAAAACCCTGCTCCAATATCAACTAACACAACATCAAATAAACTATCTAATAAACCCATATTCTTCGTAAAAACATCTAACTCCTCCCTAGATAGATTAGATAATTTAGAAATCCCAGAGCCTCCAGATATAAACCTGACATTATTTGGGGCGTTTTGTATTACCTCTAAAATATTCTTTTTGTTTTCTAAAACATCAAGCAATGTAAGCTTTGAAGTAACACCTAAGGCAACCTCTACATTGGCAAGACCAAAATCTGCATCTAAAATAACAACCCTAAAACCCTCTTTCATAAGCGATAGTGCCAAATTTACAGTGAAATTTGTTTTCCCAACTCCACTCTTACCGCTACTAACAGTTACAATTTTGGCCTTCTTCTTTTCGACACTCTTAATTTTGTGGCCATCCTTAATTGCTTCTTTAGTATCCTTAAGTTTTAGAGAATCGTTCCTTTTATTTGTTTTTTCTTTAAGCCTGCTAACAATATCATTTACGTCAGCTTTACCTGCTATTTTTCTTAATTTTTCTGCCTGATCCATCATCTTCTTAAGCTCCCCAATAAGTTTTTGGTTAACCTTTGTGTATCTGCAATCTCAATATTCTCAGGAACATCTTGTCCCATTGTAAAATATGATAATTTCTTATTTGTATAATGTCTTGCATTTAATATAACTCCCGTTACCGATGTCTCATCCAATTTTGTAAATATAAGCTTATAATCCTTTAAGAAACTATAAGTCTCTATAATCTTTTTGCAATTTGAGGCACTTGTTGTAGAGCTTAGAACCAAGAAAACCTCGTCTGCCATCGAATACTCCACAAGCTTGCTTAGCTCATTAAACTGTTCTTTTTCTTTTGCGCTTCTCCCAGCTGTATCAATTAAAATCAAATCTTTATCAGCAAATTTTTCAATTGCAGTCGAAACCTCTTCCGGCGAATAAATCACTTCCACAGGTATACCTATTATATCGGCATATGTTTTAAGCTGATCAACTGCAGCAATCCTGTAAGTATCTGCAGTTATAAGTCCAATTTTTTTCTCATGGCTTAATGCATATTCGGCAGCCAATTTAGCTAGTGTAGTTGTTTTCCCAACACCAGTTGGTCCTAAAAACAAAACTACCGTAGGTCGCTCCTGATTTGTTAATTTTATCTTTTCACCCTCACCCAACATATTAGATAATATACCGCACATAATACTCACTGCCTCGTTTACATTAGAGCTATCTTTCATCTTGCTTAATACCTCATCCATTATCTTGTTTGCAATATCTGGTTCAACATCATTTTTGATTAGATTATTGTAAAATAAATTCTTAACAATTGACTTTGTTGGTGAGCTTTTTAAGTCCCCCCCATCTTTTTCCTGTTTCTTAGCATTTTTAATCTCTTCATACACTTTATTAATTACCTCTTGCATTCCATTTAGTCGATTTTCAAGCTCTATAATTTTTTCCTTTTCTTCCTTCGTGATAGGATGTTTATCAATCTCTTGCTCTGTAATGGCATCACTTTTTGCATCATCAACTTTCGCATCATCAACTTTTGCATCATCAACTTTCGCATCATCAACTTTCGCATCATCAACTTTCGCAGTATTTGCCACTACCTTAGCAGAATAATCATCTACACCCACCAAAAGCTCGATCAAAGGCTTTGAAAAAAACTTCCAAAATCCCTTTTGTCTTACCTTTTTCGATTGTAGAATCATAGCCTCGTTACCTAATTCCATCTTAACCTTCAACATTGCTTCTTGCATATCTTTACCAATATACCTTCTTACTTTCATAAACTCACCATCCCAATTGATTGTATTTCTGTTTCAGGAGTTATCTCATTATAAGACAACACTATAATACCCGGAACATTTTGTTCTATAACTCTCTTAAAGTAAAGCCTTACCATTGGTGAAGCCAAAACTATAGGTTGTTCCCCAGACTTTATAAGTTTCTCTAACTTTTGACCCAAATCCTTAACAATCTTATTTACTGTATTAGGATCTATATTTATCATAGTCCCTTGCTCTGTCTTTTGTACCGAATCTAATATTATTTGTTCAAGCTTTGGATCTAGTGTTAATACATTAGCCCCTTTTCTAATAAACTTTTTAGATATTGACCTACTAAGCGAACCCCTTACGTACTCTGTCAGAATATCTGGATCCCTATTTGTCGATGCGTAATCAGCTAATGTTTCTAACACTGTAACCATGTCCCTTATAGAAACTCCCTCCTGCAAAAGATTCGCTAAAACCTTTTGAATTTCGCCTATACCCAATAACTTTGGTATAAGCTCTTCTACAGTTGCTGGGTTAGTTTCTTTTACATTATCTATAATAGACTGAACTTCCTGCCTACCTAGAAGTTCGTGTGCATATCTTTTGATAATTTCAGTTAAATGAGTTGAAACTATAGAAGGTGCATCTACTACCGTATAACCAAGCATCTCTGCTCTGTCACGTTCAGATTCATTAATCCAAACTGCAGGTAGTCCAAATGCAGGCTCCGTAGTTTTAATTCCATCTAATTGTTTTTGGACTTCTCCTGAATTCATCGCAAGTAATTTTTCTACAATCAACTCTCCTCTTGAAACTTCCACACCTTTTATTTTTATAACATACTGATTAGGACTAAGCTGAATATTATCCCTAAGCCTAATAACAGGCACTATCATTCCATACTCTAAAGCTAACTGACGCCTAATCATAACAACCCTATCTAATAAATCTCCTCCTTGTTTTGCATCTGCTAAAGGAATAATACCATAACCAAACTCTAACTCTATAGGGTCAACATGAAGTAGTGAGACAACATTCTCTGGCTTTCTTATCTCTTCTACCTCTTGTTCTTCAGTTTCCACCTCTTCTAGTTCTAGCTC
>CAZTHU010000194.1:0-4581 GCA_964613575.1 uncultured Eubacteriales bacterium
GGATTATATTTCTTAAAGAGAAGAAGCGGATTGATTTTTGATAGTGGGTGAGTGGCAAATATAATTTACTCAAATTTCGCACCCTTAATAACATTGGTATATCAATGTTGTTTAAAATATCAGGTTAGTTTAAATATGCTTTTTTCAATGTTCAGTGCCAATATTCCAATATTAGAAGTTAGACGACGTTTTTTAATTGATTACTTAAAAATGATTCTTCAAACAGTTCTTTGATAAATTTGTATTCAATTGATTTTTTAAATTCTCTTATATTAATACTACCCTGTTCAGTTAAACAGGAAATAACTTTCTCTAAAAGTTCCTCAAAGATATGCCATATCTTTTCTGCAATAGTTTTTTCCTTTAAGTCTTCTTCTATATAATCGAATATACCACCTATAGTTTCATAGTCCTGTTTTCGCTTTAAGTAAGACAAAAAAATAAATAACAAACAGCTTATTGTTGCTTGCGCTATATGTGCGTCAAAATCTCTTGACTGGCACTTGCCAAAACATAAATATTGTTTCATTTCTTTAAACATAACCTCGATCGTCCAGCGTATAGCGTACGTTTCTAAAAATTTACCCATATCTAAATTTAAATCTGTAGAGATGAATAATCTCCATGTTTTTTGATGTGGGAAACTACAAAAAAATAACTTAACACTTCCCAACTCACCATATTGGACAGTTGTTTCGAAATAACGTGTATTATATTTTCGATTTCTTTTTTCTTTACCCTTAGCTTTTAGTTTTTCAATTATTTCTTTTGCATTTAGAGCTTTACCATCAAAAGAATACTTTCGTTTATCTTTTTTAATTCCACCAATTACATGTAACTCTCCATCTTTTATAGCACGTATATCTTTTATGAAATCATAGCTTGGAAACCAGGAGTCCACAATCACATAATCTGCTTTAAATCCTTTTTTTACAGCACGTCTCACCATACTTAATGAATTCGTAATTTTACTTTTTGTCGTCTCTTTTCTTCTTTTATAACCATGTGTATTTTTGTGAATTTTTTTAGAATACTGCTCTTTTTTCTTCTTTTTAGTCAATTCTTTTTCTTTTTGGATTGTGAAGTCGAGCGGTATAATACTTGTTCCATCATAATAGCCTAAAACAAGATGTTTGAAACCGAGCTTTGAACCTTTATTAACACCTACATGATCGTGTACGTAAGATATATGTTCAATTTTTCTTCCAGTTTTACAATCAATAGTATCATCAAGTATAAATGCCTTTGTGTTTGTATTCCTTGCTTTAATAGAATTAGTTGAAGCTGAATTTTCTTCATCGGTTAAACTTGAAAATTTTTTAGCAGTCAATAACAGAATATTTCTCCAAGCTACTTTAGAATTGTTCTTGAACCTGTATGAAACATCTTTTTTCATGTCTGTAATAATTGTATATTTTGAACTGAAAAATTTGGATACTGACTTTAAACATAGTAATGGCAGTATAGTCATCAAGATGATAATCGTAGAAACAGAATACCCTTGTTCTTTACTTGTACCAGATTTACAACATATTGTTTTGAAGTTGAATTTTTTAAACAAACCATGTATAATATCTTCAATGTCATAAGCATTGTTTTCAAAAACAGTTTTAATTTCGTTTAAATTTTTCGGCATAATAACTCTCCTTTTTTATATGATTTGTACGTAAACTAATTATACCACAAAAGTGAGTTATTGTGCCGATTTTAAGTGTTTTTTTAAAAAGTTTTTAGCTATAAATTACTGTGTTTTCAAGGGTGCGAAACTTGAGTAATTTAATAGGAAGAAAGATTTTTGGGGGTAAGGGGGAAGTGTATCTTTTTGTAGGGAAAATGGGTATTAATAGTAGCTAATTTGAGTAAAATGTTGTACTGATTATAAATTTAGTGTAGAATTTTTGCAGAAGCTAAATTGCTGATTGAATAGAGTGTTGACATTTAGTATATACTTGGTATATACTAAATAAAAGGGGTGATTTTATGAAGACTGCAATAAAGAAATGGGGAAATAGTTGTGGGGTTAGAATTACTAAGGATGCTCTTGAAAAAAGCAATTTGAAAGAAGACGATATTGTCGAGATTATAGTTAGAGATAATGAAATTATATTAAAACCACTCAAAAAGAAACATAAAAGACTTGTTGAAAGATTTGAAGAATATCAAAAAGAATACAACCCTTCTGAAGTTGGTTGGGGACAAGCAGAAGGGAATGAGGTGTGGTAGATGTTTGAACAAGGTGATATTATAAAAATAAACTTAAATCCTACTAAAGGTCATGAGCAAAGAGGAGAAAGACCTGCATTAATTGTTAGTAATAATGAGTTTAATCAAAGAGCTGGTGGGATGGCTTTTGTTTGTCCTATTACAAATACAAATAAATCATTCCCACTTCATGTACAATTGGATAATAAGAAAAAAACAACTGGTGTTATTATGTGTGATCAAATAAAAGCGGTGGATTTAAAGGCTAGGGGTTATGTAAAAATAGAGAATTTAAATAAGGAGATGCTAGAAGAGGTAATTGATATATTAAACGGTTGTATCGAGATAATTTAAAAATCCAAAATGCCGGATGGATAGACAGAGGTTTAGTCTTTGGAGTTAAAACCTCCGAATTTAAGCACTTTTGAAAGAGTTTTCAAAGTGACATTAAATTCGGAGGTTTTTGTTTCAAACAAACCATTACAACACTTTCGTATAATAGTATCAACTTAACCTCCAAAACCCAGGTTGAAACATGCAGTCTCTTGACATCGAACTCTTGCTGAGGAACGAAGGTAGAGAACGAGTCCGCACGGCAGAACGGAGGGGAGGCGGGTGTTACCTATAATAAGCTTAGAGATGCAGTTCGCATGCCGTAATAAAATGGAGGCAGGTGTTCCTTTATGAACTTTGGCCGCCAACGTAAAGACGAGCAATAGGGCACTTTGTGGCATTTTTGATTTTGGAAAAAGTGTGTTGTATGTTCCCGTAGACTAAGGTGGTAAACGTAATCTGTACCCTGCAAAAATTGGAAGAAAAATCAAAAAGAATTTCGTATAAAAGTTTAAAAATATTATGCTGAGTTTGCCCCACCTTTGAAGATGTGGCTTGGTGCGAGTTTGAAAAAATGGTGGATTTATTTGGGTGTATCTTTTTATAGGTTAGATGGATATTAATAGCAGCTAATTTGGTAAAAAAGTTGTAGATATTAGAAATTTAGTGTAGAATTTTTGCAGAAGCTAAATTGCTGCTGGAACGAAGGCTACGCAGAGGATTCTTGAACTTGAATTTAAGGCAAGGTAATGATAGAATGCTTTTACGGTTTTAAGTATTGAGTGGGAGGGTTATTATGAGGATTTTAATTAAGAATGGGACGATAGTGGATGGTACTGGGAAAAACGCTTTTAAGGCTCAGCTACTTATTGAGAATGATATGATAAAAGATATTTCAGAAAATATTGAAGGCGAGTTTGATATACAACTTGATGCAAGCAGGATGCATGTTTGTCCAGGATTTATTGATACGCATAGTCATTCGGATTTACATATTTTGGAGGATGGATTTATAAGACCTAAGATTTTTCAAGGGATTACTACTGAAATTTTGGGGCAAGATGGAATTTCACTCGCGCCTTTGCCTGAGGAATATATAGATGATTGGAAAAAAAATTTGTCAGGGTTAGCAGGGTATAATGATGAGATTTCATGGGATTTTAAAACGGCTAAAACCTATTTTGATAGATTAAAAAAGGCAAGAAAAGGATTTAATGTAGCATATTTAGCGCCTCATGGAAATATTAGAATGGAGGCTATGGGTTTAAGTAATAAAACAGCTGATGATAATGAGTTAGCTAAAATGAAGGATATACTAAAAAGGGAATTAGAAGCAGGTTGTGTGGGATTATCTACAGGGCTTATTTATATACCGTGTGCGTATGCTGGTACAAAAGAGTTAATAGAATTAAACAAGGTAGTTGCTAAATATGATAAAGTTTTTGTTGTCCATCAAAGAAGTGAGGCGGATTTTTTGGTAAGTTCTATTGAAGAAGTTTTGGAGATTGCAAGAAAAAGTGGTGTGAGGGTTCATTTTTCACACTTTAAAATATGCGGTATGAATAATTGGGACAAAATGGGAAAGGTTATGGAGATGTTGGATAAAGCTCATAATGAAGGAATTAGAATTTCTTTTGATCAGTATCCATATTTGGCAGGTAGTACAATGTTATCTGCTGTTATTCCCCCTTGGGTTCATGAGGGAGGTACAGGGAAACTTGTTGAGAGACTAAAGGATGATGAGATAAGAAAGAAGATTATAAAGGATATCAACACTGGTATTTCTGGTTGGGATAATTTTTTGAGATTTTGCGGATTTGATGGGATATTTATTACAGATGTTAAAACAAAGGCGAATAAGAGTTTTGTGGGTAAAAATATAGCACAAATTTCTTTGGAACATAAGAAAAATCCGTTTCATGTGATTTTTGATCTTTTAGTAGAAGAGGAAAACTCGGTTGGGATGGTTGATTTTTATGGTACTCAGAGTAATATAGAGGATTTTATGAGATCAAAGTATCAAAATGTTTGTACCGATGGCTTACT
>CAZTHU010000195.1:0-4571 GCA_964613575.1 uncultured Eubacteriales bacterium
AAGGTGAATTATATAAAAAGACACAAGACATATTAGAAAATTATGAACTTGAAATTTTAGATCAGAATATATTTAGTGTCAAAATTAATTTAATAAGCGATGATTTAGTTGAAAATGAAAGTTTTGAAAATTTGTTAAATAGAGTAAATATGACATTTGATTTATCGGATTATGCATTTGATAATGAGGTTTTCGAAAAACTAAAGCCAGTATATATAGATATGGATAAACAAAAGGTGCTACAGATAGATGGACAATATAACGCTTCTGATAAAAGTATGTCTATTAATGTTAATGAAGGGGGCATTTATTCTTTGGTCGCTAAAGAGGGTTTTTTGGGAAAGAATTATTATTTAAATCAAAATTCAAAGCCAAATCTTTCGTTAGATAGTGAGTATTTTACTGAGCAATTTGAAATGGAAAAAGAGATTTTACCGTTAGAAGAAAAAGAACAAAAGTCTATTTTCCCAGTTATTTTTAATGGAGCGGGTCTTTTATTTGGTGTAGTCGCTTTGTTTGCTTTTGTTAAAAAGAAAAAGGTATAAAATTAGAACGGATATACATATTGGTTACGTGGTGGAACAACTGGATTTATTTGCTCAACGTTAACTTTGGGTATGTATGTATCATCCTGTTTAGTCTTATAGAGGGTTCCAGTAATACTAACCCAGGAGTCTTGTTCGAGGGTTTTGTTGTCTTCATATTTTGCTAAAAGACCTATCATTTCAAGATCTGCAACACAACACACCATCATCATTCTTGAAAGAACAAACTCATCAAAAGAATGTGTATCATCTATATAAATAAAGCCAGTAAGTTCTATGGGAGTGTTATCGTAAGAATCTACATTGTTGTAAATCTCCATTAGCCATCTTGCAAAATTTGTGTCGTTCATGGATATTTTTCCGTCTTTCAATTCAAGCTTATATGATCTATTTAAGTTTTCTAAATCCTCTTCGGATGCTTCGGGAGAAGGGGAATTGTTATTACCAAAAGAGAATGTTTGGTTTGTGTTATTGGCGCGGGTGGTAAGGCTTAATTCCGTGTAACCTCCAGATTGTGTGTCAAATGGTTGAGCGGGTACGAAGAAGGCAAGGATAAGAGGTACTAGAAAAAATAGAAGCGGTAAAGGGCTTTTGTTGTCTTTTTGACTAAAAAGCTCTAGTAATAAAAAGATGGCAATGGCAAACATTGCTACTCCAGCAAATAATAAATAGGGGGTGTTTCTTGGGTGAACGTATAAAGATACATTTTGTGATAATATTAAATAGAGGAAAAATATTGAAAACCCTATCAATACTAATATTTTTATAAACACATTTAAGTTTAGTCTTTTTTTATCCATATATAACCTCCATGAGTTCAAATTAGTATTATGCTATATAGATAAAGCATAATGAACGAAACGATAGTTATAATTATTGAAAGTTTTATTACAAATCCTTTTTTAAAACTTGCTAGTAGCATTAAAATATCTTTTATGTCCATCATAGGGCCAAATACCATAAAGCCCATTACAGATGTAGGTGGAAATCGATACCAAAAACTTCTTGCTATAAAAGCATCAGATGTGGAGCAAACCGAGAAAAGGAAAGCTAGTAACATCATGAATGCTAAAGAAAGAGCTATATTTCCGGAAACAGCTGAAAAAATTTCACGGGGGACGAATGTTTGAATAAACGAAGTTAAAAATGCTCCTATTATAAAGAATTTACCTACATCAAAAAATTCATGACCGACATGTGAGAACGTAAGCTTTATTTTTTCTCCTAGGGTTTTATTTTCGTCTAACTCTTCGTTATTGCCTGAGGAACAGCAACTACTACAATCGCAATGTTTTTCTTGTTTTTTATCAAGAAGTGCTGATTTTGACTGAGGGAAGATTAAAAGTATCATACCTACTATAAATGCAATTGACAGCCCAAATAATACTCTATAAAATGCTATCATCCGCATTTCGGGGAAAGCATAAAGTGTTGAAAGAATAACAATGGGGTTAATAATTGGAGCAGACAACATAAATGTTATTGCAACGGGTAAGGAAACCCCTTTTTTTACAAGTCTTGACGTAACAGGAACTATAGCACACTCGCAAACTGGCAAAAATATCCCCGCAAACATAGCAGTTATAAACCCTAATCCATACTTTTTCGGGAATATTTTAACAATTGTTTCTCGGGATATAAAAATATTCATAAACCCTGAAACAAAAACACCTACAAGCATAAATGGAAAAGCTTGGATTAGTATTCCTATAAATATATTATTAAACGTTCCAAAGCGAGTAAAGTTACTTGCTAAAAAGTTTAGTAAGGAAAAGAGAAAATATCCTATTATTGAAAGTAAGAATATAAAAATTGCCAAATCCAAAGCTTTTAAATTTTGCTTATTTGTATTTGTCATTTGATTCTCCTTTAAGTTTATATGATAGTTACGTGTATTAGTTACGCTACATATTATAATATCTAACGACTATACTATATAACAAATTATGTGGGTTTTCAAGATTTTCTATCGATTAAATTTTTGTTAGTTGACAGTTCTTTAGACTTGCTATAAAATGAGTTGGGTGGGTTAGCTTGCCTTATTTTATAGTAGGGAGATGTTGTTAATGGGAGACGTTATTGATAATAATACGACGAAGGTAATTCCGGTTGATATTTCGTCAGAGATGAAAAAATCTTTTATAGACTATGCTATGAGTGTTATCGTTGACAGGGCGTTGCCAGATGTTAGGGATGGATTAAAACCAGTTCATAGAAGAATTTTGTATGCGATGTATACCTTAGGTTTTACTTCTGATAAGGCTTATAGAAAGTGTGCTACAACTGTGGGGGAAGTTTTGGGTAAATTTCATCCACATGGCGATGCAGCAGTTTATGACACGATGGTTAGGATGGCACAGGACTTTTCTTTGAGGTACATGTTAGTAGATGGGCATGGTAATTTTGGGTCGGTTGATGGTGATTCTCCAGCTGCAATGAGGTATACGGAAGCAAAGCTTGCGAAAATATCCATGGAAATGTTAAGGGATATTAATAAAAAAACAGTTGATTTTAAACCTAATTTTGATGAACACGAACAAGAACCAGTGGTTTTACCTTCAAAATTTCCAAATCTTTTAGTGAATGGTTCAACAGGAATTGCGGTAGGAATGGCTACAAATATTCCACCTCATAATCTTTGTGAATCAATAGATGCGATTATAAAGGTTATAGACAATCCTGAAATAGATTTTGAGGATTTGTTGCAGGTGTTAAAAGGACCTGATTTCCCAACGGGTGGAACTATTATTGGAAGAAGAGGAATAGTGGATGCTTATAAGACTGGTAAGGGAAAGGTAGTAGTTAGAGCGGTTTCTAGAATAGAGCCTATGACAAGTAGTAAAGATAGGATTATAGTAACCGAGCTTCCATATCAGGTAAATAAAGCTAGGCTTATTGAAAAAATCGCAGAACTTGTTAGAGATAAAAAAATTGAGGGCATTTCTGATTTAAGGGATGAGACTGACCGAAATGGTATGAGAATTGTTATAGAGCTTAAAAAGGATGCTAATGGAAATATTATTTTAAAGCAGCTTTATAAAAATACACAGCTTCAAGAAGCTTTTCATGTTAATATGCTTGCGCTTGTACAGACAAAGGATAAAAAGTTTGAACCTAAGATATTGAATTTAAGGCAGGTTATAGATAGTTACGTTGCACATCAAAAGGATGTTATAACAAGAAGAACGCAGTTTGAATTAGATAAGGCGTTAGCTAGAGCTCATATATTAGAGGGTTTGAAGATTGCGATTGATAACTTAGATGAAGTTATAAAAATAATTAGGGGTTCTAAAAATGAGCAGTTGGCAAAGCAAGGTTTGATAGATGCTTTTAGTTTTAGTGAAAAACAAGCCCAAGCAATTGTTGACATGAGACTTGGGAGGCTTACAGCGTTAGAACGTGAGAAGTTAGAGAATGAATACAAGGAAATTTTAGAAAAAATAAAGTACTATAAGGATGTTTTAGCAAATGAGATACTTCTTATGAAGATAATAAAGGATGAATTAGTAGATATTCGCGCTAAGTTTGGGGATGAAAGGCGTACTAGCATAGAACATGAAGAGGATGACTTTGAAATAGAAGACTTGATTCAAAGAGAGGAAAATTTCATTACGCTAACCCATTATGGATATATAAAGCGACTTAAATCTGATACATATAAGCTTCAAAAAAGAGGCGGTAGGGGAATTGTTGGATTAAGTACACGTGAGGACGATTTTGTGGAAGATATTTTTATTACAACAACTCACCATTTGTTGCTCTTTTTTACAAATAAGGGAAGGGTTTATAGGCTAAAGGCTTATCAGATTCCTGAGTCTGGAAGGCAGGCTAAGGGGACTGCCATTGTTAATCTTCTTAATATTGAAAAGGATGAGAAGATAAATGCAGTTATACCAGTAGAGGAGTTTTCAGAGGATGAGTTTCTTGTTATGGGAACAAAGCAGGGGAGAATCAAAAAGACTCGTCTTATGGAGTATGCAAATATTCGTAAGAATGGATTGATAGCTGTTAGCTTGAAAGAGGATG
>CAZTHU010000196.1:0-4565 GCA_964613575.1 uncultured Eubacteriales bacterium
TGTAGAGCTGACATGGCACTAAAAAGAGCAATAAATAGAATAAAAAACATTGACTAAGAGAACTCAGGGGGACGGTTGGGCGCCACGACGGTGCAACAGCAACGAACGAAAGCTATATTGCTGTTTAGGGATAGTGGGACAAGGTACCTTGTCCCACTATCCCTTATTTGTTTAAAACAAAGCCATATTCGTCAATGCTAATACCCCATGAAATTTCTTCAACCTTTTTAAAAATTTCGTTTTTCTTCACTTTATCTGTTACTTCATTAGGGAAGTAATTTATAATTTCATAAGGTATGACTTGCACTTTTTTAATTGAGTCTTCATTTACTGTAACCTTAAGATTCATTGTATCTCTTTTGAGGTTGGTAAATATAAAATTACCCAAACTATAAGCTATAACCCCATCGTTGTAATATTCTATACCCTGTAAAACATGAGGATGACAACCAACAACTATATTAGAACCTGCATCAATAAGTTTTCGACCAAGAGTCTTTTGATACTCTTCTGGATATTTTTCTAATTCTACTCCCCAATGCAAATAAGAAATTACCAAGTCGGCGTTATCGCTAGCCTTCTTTATAGAACTTATCATAACCGAAGGGTCATACACCCCTGTAACTCCAGGTGTGTTATATGTAGCGTACCAGCTTACAAAGGGAACAACATGAGAAGACGAAACGACAGCAATTGTTAGATCATTTTTCTCTAAATATATAGGTGCAATTGCTCTTTTGTAGTTTTTACCAGCGCCAGAATACTTTATATTGTTTACATTTAGAATATCTATGGTATCTAGTAGTGCATCATGACCAAAGTCTAATATATGATTATTTGCAAGTATTGCTACATCAAGGCCAAGGTAATTTAAGACTTCAACTGATTCAGGCTTTGCTCTAAATAGATATTGCTTATTATCCTCAGGAATTCCACGTGTGCTAATTGGATTTTCAAGGTTTGCTATAAATATATCCGCATCTTGTGTGTGTGTCCCAGTGTGTGCAAACATTTCTTTTAAGCTTAAACGCGAAATTGCATTACCAACATTATCTGCTAACAAAATATCCCCAGCAAAAACAATTTCAACAGATTTTGCTTTGTGATCTTCTTGAATATTTTCAATTGTTTTATTATTTTCTTGTTCTTTAGATTCTTTAGTAAATCTATTAAATTTTTTCATATTTTCATATAAAAAATCTCTTCGCTCAATTCTACTACTCTCAAAATCTTGAAATTCTTGAAATTCATCATTAGTCGAATTACAAGATGTTATTAGTAGTATTGATATTAATAAAAGTAAAAAAAATCCAAAAAGTTTTAAATATTTAAAAAGAAACAATTCAATCACCTTCTAAAATTTAATCAAAAGCATTATTTATGTATTAATTATACTTCACCTTAGAATATTATCATAATAAAAATAAAACTTCAAACAGAGAGGGTCCGTTTTCAAGGACAAATATTTCAATTTTTACGCTAGTCAAAAAACATATTACATGATAACATGTTACAAAACTGTTATCGTGATGTTTATGAAACGGGGGATATATGTTAAGTGAAAAAATATTAGTTAAAATAAATCACAAATTTTACTATGGATGGGTAATTGTTTTTGTTGCAGCTTTATCACAGTTTTTTTCAGGGCCAGGTCAAACATTTTCAGTATCAATATTTATAAATTCTTACATAGAGGACTTTGAATGGTCAAGGTCAACTGTTTCATCTTTTTATTCTTTTGCAACATTAACTTCTGGGCTTATACTTTTTAATATTGGTAGATTAGTTGATAAAAAGGGGCATAAAGCGATTATACCATTAGTGGGTATTATTCTTAGCCTCGCATGTTTCTTTAGCGGAATTATTACAAATTACGTTATGCTTTTCTTAAGTTTCTTTATGCTAAGATTTTTCGGTCAAGGGTCTTTGACTTTACTTCCGTCTACCTTAGTACCAAAGTGGTTTATTAAAAGAAGAGGAATTGCATTAAGTATAACGTCTATTGGTCTTGTTGTTAGTTCTGCTATGTTACCTCTTATAAATAATTACCTTATATCTATGTATAGCTGGCGTTTTACTTGGTGGTTTTGGGGATTCATTGTTTTACTTGTCTTTGTTCCACTATCGCGAATATTAACGGTTAATAAACCACAAGATATAGATCTTGAAAGTGATGATAAATATATCCAGAGTAAAGAAACAAAAAGAGTTAATAAAACACATGATGAAAACAAGTCAGAGGAAGAAGATTTATCAAAAGATAAATACACTCAAAATTCATGGACTGTAAAAGAGGCTTTTAGAACAAGGGCTTTTTGGTTTATGCTTTTTGCACAAGGTATTCCACCTATGGTTTTAACAGGAGTTACATTTCATTTTGTATCTATCATAGGACAAAAAGGGTTTGAGGATTCGTTTGCAGCTATATTACTTTCTGTTATTGCAATAGTAAGCTTTGCTTTTACATTTTTAGCAGGATATATATTAGATAAGGTAAAGGTTCATTTAATTATAGCTGTAATTTTTCTAGTACACATTATAAGCCTTCTAATTCTTTTATATGGACAAAGTTATATGGCTTTAGTTTTGTTTGCTGGATTAACTGGAGTGACCATAGGTTTTAGGGATGTTAGCTCAAATGTTTTATGGGCAAATTATTATGGTCAGAAAAATTTAGGTAGTATTAGAGGGCTAACCATGACATCTGTTGTTGTTGGTTCGGCTTTTGGACCCTTGCCTTTTGGTTTTGCATTTGATAACCATGGGTCTTACACTGAGATTATTCTTGTTATGATTCTATTTCACGTGTTAGGCTTTTTTGCTTCAATCCTTTCCCCTCCTCCGAAAAAGGAATGTTAATAATAAATATATTTGTAATATATAAACGTTTCTTACGATTTTCTGAAGGAAATAATTTTTTTACCAAAAGAAGGGTTTTTGTTAGATAAGATAGAAGTAAATAATTAGGTAGTAAAAAAATAAAGCAGAAGGAGGAATTAATATGGGGCAGGGAGTAGGAATTATGGTAGTAATTGCGATAATGGCTTTACCTGGAGTGATTTGGCTTATAATTTATTTGATTAAAAAATCAAAGGGAAGTTTGAAGTTTTCTGTTCCTAATTTGTCGTTTGAATCGGAAGAGAACATAAAAGGGGATTTAATAGTACTTTTAAAAAAGGACGTACCAGTCGATTACATCAATATTTCTTTGGTTGGATTAGAAGAAACTGTACGATATAGTAATGGTAGAAATGGTCGTAGTACAAGACGCAGACATTGGGATATAATTTATACGGACGAACAAAATGTTAATGAGAATATTTTAGTAGGGATAGAAAAATCAATCCCGTTTGAATTTAAGAATCCTTTAGCATCTAAATCCGAAAATGAAGAGGATGTTTATGGAAACAATAGCGCATTCATTGGAACAGTAACAAAAGGTTTAGAAATCTTTTCTTCATCAAGAAGGGGTCGTATTAAATGGGAAGTAAGAGCTCGATTAAAGACTAAAGGTCTTGACATAACAGGAAGAGGGCGAATAACAATTAAAAGGTAAAATATAACAAAAGGGAATAACGAAGTTAAAGCGAAAGATGGGAGCCTTTTTTATAATAAAAAGCTCCTTTTAGTTTTTAGATGAAAAATGCAAATGTTAGGCTTGCTAGAATAGCTCCAACTAAATCTGAAACAAGATCCACATCTGTATCCTTTAGACCTGGTTGACTTTTAGATTTGAAAATTAAATCTATTGTGAATTCTAAAAGCTCAAATATTGCGCCTAAAGTAACTCCTAGAAATGCTACAAAAAGTGTTGTATATAGCTTTGGTTCACTGATAGGCAAAAGTGTTTTTAGTATGATAGAGTACGCAAAAAGTGTAAAAGCGAAAGTTCCAAACCCATGTAGTACTCTATCGTAGTGTTTTTTGTTTAAGTATAGTTCTAGGTACTCGCCACCAAAGAGGTGCCCTAACATAGCTATTATAATGAAAGTAATTATAGATAATTCAACAAAAAAAGAAAGTTTATACTGTAAAAACAAAAAGGCTAAAAAAAGAACATAAACAATAGCGTTCTCAATTATAAAAGCGTAGTTTTTCTGACGAGCATAGCCGTTAATCATAATTATTTCAAAAACTGTAAGCACTATGAGTGCTAAAATAATGTATATATTATAGGTAGTCATAAAAATATCCTCACGAAAACTTAGTCTTAAATCAAATTTAGTATTCGTAAATATTTTAAAAATATTCTTTATTTATCAATGTGTTAGGTGATATAATTTCATTAAAAAGGGGGCTTGTTAATGAAATATTTATTTTTATCGCCACATCTAGATGATGCAGTACTATCTTGTGGTGAATATATTAATTCGCTTGTTTCTTGTGAAAACGATGTTAAAGTAATAACGATTTTTTCTGGGGTGCCAGCATTTAACTGTGAATCGAAATTAGCTAAAGAGTTTCATGCTAAATGGGGGCTAAAGGAGGATGTTGTTATTCAAAGAAGAGACGAGGATGAAAATGCAATGAAGATTTTGGAAGTAAACTTTGACTACTTAGATGAG
>CAZTHU010000197.1:0-3964 GCA_964613575.1 uncultured Eubacteriales bacterium
GGAGAGAGAGGGATTCGAACCCTCGGTACGCTATTAACGTACACACGATTTCCAATCGTGCGCCTTAAACCAACTCGACCATCTCTCCATTATGAAAGCTTTTTAATACAGCTAAGATATTATACCAAAATATTTATATTGTCAATGTGTACATGTGGTTTTCACAAGAAAAACACAAAAAAATTTTCAACGTTTATGCTCGCCTTATATTCTTCCATTACTCCCAGAAGTGTCGCGAGCTTTGTGGTAAGTGGGGGAATGTTAATGTGTAAAAAATGTTGCATGTGATCGAATTTTAGTGTAGGATTTTAACAGACGATGAATTTTGGGAAGTGTAATGATGTTTTGCAGGCGCTTAAATTTTTAAATTCTTGAATTTATTGATATATAGTGGTAGAATACTAGCAAAACGTATGCAGTTTTCAAAATGTGCATACGTTTTGTGAGAGGTGATTGTTTGAATAATAATAAAAGAAACTTAGTTAATGCACTAATGGATAAAGAAAACCCATATATTACCTCATATAAGTTAAAAGAATATGGTTTGAATACTTATGACGTAAAAACTTTGGTTGATGATGGAATTATCGAAAGAGTAAGACGTGGTTTGTATAGGTGGGTTTTAGTCGAAAGTACTTATAACGAGATAGTGGAAATAGTGAATATTGTTCCTGATGGTGTCATATGCCTTTTTTCGGCGCTCAGTTTTTATGAACTGACAACTTATATACCAAAAGAATATAACGTTGCAATATCAAGAAAAACGAGAAAACCTATTCTGCCAAAATATCCGTCTGTGAAAATAATATATTTTTCTGAAGAAAGATTTAAAAAAGGCGTAGTTGAGGTTGAAATCGAACATAAAAAGGTAAAAATATTTGATTTAGAAAAAACAGTCTGTGATACGATTTTTTATAGGAATAAGATAGGTTTAGATATAGTAAAAGAAGTTATGGATAGATATATTGCGAAACCAGAAAGAAATATCCAGAAATTGGTAGAATATGCCGAGGCATTAAGGGTGTATAATATTCTAAAAACTTATTTGGAGGTACTGATTTGATTAAAGACATTGCAGCTTCGGTAAAGGCTAGGCTTCTGAATTTTTCTAAAATGCAGGGGAGAATGTTTGATGAGGTTCTAACAATGTATATGTTAGAACGTTTGTTGTATAGGCTTTCGTGCTCAGATTATCAAAAAAATTTTATTTTAAAAGGTGGTTTATTCCTTTGTGTTTTATTTCAAGAACCTTATAGAACAACAAAAGATATTGATTTATTAGGACGACAATTAGCTTCAAAAATGGATGATATCGAGGATGTATTTAGAAAAATATGCAAAATAGCGACAGTGGATTGCATTTATGAGAAGAACAAATAGTTTGCATTTGACTTTTGAAGGCGTGATGAATAGAATAAGATATTTTTTATATCCTATTTTCGAATCCCTTCTTCAGGGGAATGAATTCTTTTTATTTTGGGATAAGAATAAAAAAGAGTGGGAGAAAAAATAAAGTAAGTTTAACTTAAGACATTTTATGGATAAGATGCTCTTTTAGGGGGTTTTGTCTAAATTATTTAATTAGTTTTTATAAATTGAAATGGAGGATGTAAAATGAGTGAGATTAATCAAGAAAGGGTTTTATTAACTGGTAATCAGGCAATCGCTAGAGGTTTTTTTGAGGCTGGAGGTTTAGTCGCAGCAAGCTATCCAGGGTCGCCAACGGTTGAGATTTTAGAATCTGTAAAACCTTACAAAGAAATATATTCTGAATTTTCTGTAAGTGAAAAAGTTGCTCTTGAGGTAGCAATTGGAGGATCGTTCTCCGGTGTAAGGTCAATGGCATCAATGAAGCATGTTGGTGTAAATATTGCTGCCGACCCATTAATGACATTTACGCAGACACCAACAAATGGTGGTTTTTTATTGGTAACTGGGGACGATCCAGGTCTAAATAGCTCTCAAAATGAACAAGATAATCGGATTTTAGGTAAATTTGCAAATATGCCAATATTAGACCCTTCAGATAGTCAAGAGGCAAAAGATTTTGTTAAAACGGGGCTACAGATTAGTGAAGACTTTCAAACGCCAATAATGCTTAGAATCACCAGTAGGCTTTGCCACAGTAGAAGTGCTGTTTTAATAGAAGAAAGAAAAGAAGTTTCTTCTAAAGATATGATTTCAGATAGGAATATGTATTGTATGATCCCGCCAAACTCGAATAGACAGCAATTTTTCATGAAGGAAAGGCTAGAAAACTTAACAAAGTCGGATTATTTAGAGAAATTAAATAAGTTAGAAAAAAACAATTCTAAAACGCTTATTATAACATCTGGTATTGTCTATAATAATTTGAAAGAATTAAACTTAAATGTTGACATCTTAAAACTTGGACTTATATATCCTTTAGAGGAAGATTACTTAAAGAAAATAGTGAAAAATTACACTAATGTTATAGTTATAGAAGAGATGACTGGGTTTTTAGAAAATGAATTAAAAACTATGGGGATTAACTGTGAAGGGAAAAAATACTTTAGCTTTACTGGTGAATTAGGCTCTGAGCTTATAGAAAAAGGACTTTTTGATGCTGGAGTGATTCAAAAGGCACAAGCACAGATGGTTACTAAAGATGTAACTAAGAGATTACCATTGTTTTGTTCTGGTTGTCCACATCGACCTATTTTTGATATCCTAAAAAAGAGCAAAGTCAAAACAATTTTTGGAGATATTGGGTGTTACTCTATGGCCTTTTTACATCCGTTTGAACAATCAAATTCAATTATTAGTATGGGAGCATGCTTAGGGATTATTAAGGGTGCTGTAAAGTCAACTTCTTTAACGGGGAAAAAAGAGCCTTTGGTTGCTGTTATTGGAGACGGAACACTTTTTCATTCTGGGCTTCCAGGGATTTTAAATCTTATGCATAATAAGGAAAAAGATGAAAATCTTACTATAATTATTTTAGACAATAGAACTACCGCCATGACAGGTGGACAACCTAATGCTAGTTCAGGTAGTTTTGATAAAAACAATCCTATGAATGTAGATATTAAAGCTCTTCTTGAGGTAATGGGATTTGATAGGATAATTGAAATACACCAGTTTAATTACAAAGAATCTAAAAAAATTATAGAAACTGAGATAAAACATGAAGGTCTTTCTATTATAATTGCTAAAGAGCCATGTGCGCTTCATTATAAGATTAAGGAACCTCATTTTTATGTAGATCCAAATATTTGTATAGGATGTAGATCTTGTATAAGAACAAACTGCCCACCATTAAAAATGAAAAAATATGAGGGGATAGAAAAACAAAAATCATCTATCGATGAAAACATGTGTGTAGGATGTAGTGTATGCGAACAGGTCTGTCCAGTAACGGCGATACTACCATCAAAAAAAGGGGGCAAAAAAGATGAGTAAAAATATAATAGTTGCAGGTGTGGGAGGTCAAGGCCTCGTTTTAATGACGCGTATAATATCGCAAGCTGCCTTTAACGAACAATATGACGTTAAGACCAACGATGTAATTGGCTTATCTCAAAGAGGTGGAATGGTTTGGGGTAATATAAAATATGGGAAAGAGGTTTTTTCTCCAAATATTTACTATGGTAAAGCAGATATAATTGTTTCGTTAGAGCCACTTGAAGCTCTTAGATGGTCTGAAATGTTAAAAAGTGATGGAATAATTATCACTAACGATAGTGAGGTTTATCCTACAATTGTTCAACAAGAAAAGGAAGCATATCCTGATGAAGAAATCCTTGAAATGTCAAAAAAGTTTAAAACAATAAAGTTAAACTCAAGAAAAGAAGCATTAGAGTTAGGTAAGCCGCAGGTAGAAAATACTATATTAATAGGTGTTTTATCAAAGTTTTGCGAGTTTTCGCAAAACTCCTGGACAGAAGCGATAAGAATGAATGTGAAACCAGATTTTTTAAAATTAAATATAGAGGCTTTTGAT
>CAZTHU010000197.1:3974-4562 GCA_964613575.1 uncultured Eubacteriales bacterium
AGGAAAAAACTTGGTTTGAGATATTGCGTGGTTTTCAAACAAGGTATAAATTGAAGAGCTCTGCTTTACAAACCATATGTACTAATATATAATTTCGTTGCTTAGATTTAAAAGATCTCATAAACAGAAATTGTAAATCCAAGGGGTGCTTTATGGCTAGCTTATTTAGAAAGTTTAAAGGTGGGATACACCCACCACAACAAAAAAACACAAAAAATTTGGAAGTAGTGGAAATGCCTATTCCTAAAAATGTCGTAATCCCAGTTTCTCAGCATATTGGAGCTTTTACAACTGTAATAGTTAAAAAAGGTGACCAAGTAAAGGTTGGGCAAAAAATCTGTGATTCAGATGAATTTATATCAGCGCCTATACATGCTAGTGTTTCTGGCAAGGTCATCGATGTAAAAGCGGTACTTTCAGCGTCTGGTGCTGAGGTTATGTCGGTTTTTATCGAATCTGATGGTAAGCAAGAATTACATCCAGATATTAAACCATTAACAAATTTAACCAAAGAAGAGTTGGTGCAAGCAATTAGGGAGTCTGGGCTAGTTGGTTTAGGGGGAGCAGGGTTTCCTACCCATGTTAAAT
>CAZTHU010000198.1:0-4555 GCA_964613575.1 uncultured Eubacteriales bacterium
AATGATATTGAAGCTATAGATGTTGGTGCATCTACTGGAGGATTTACTCATTGTATGCTTGAAAACGGTGCAAACAGGGTGATTTGTGTTGATGTTGGATATGGTCAGTTAGATTGGAAGATTAGAAGTGATCATAGGGTGTTTTGCATGGAGCGTACTAATATAAGGTATGTTAAGGCTCCTGCTTTGCCTTTTTCTCCTAATTTTGTTGTAGTTGATGTATCGTTTATCTCACTAAAAAAGGTGATTCCAGTTGTGTTAGAGTTTGTACAAGAAGATACGGGTTTTGTATTTTTGGTAAAACCACAGTTTGAGGCAGGCAGGGAAAAAGTTGGCAAAAAAGGTGTTGTGAGGGAAAAAAGTACGCATATAGAAGTGCTTGAAAGCTGTTTGGAATTTTTTAGAGAAAATGGATTATTTGTTGTTGGTTTAACACATTCACCTATTAAGGGACCTGAGGGAAATATTGAATTTTTGGTATATTGCAGAAATACCCAGGTTGTTACTAAAACAAATGTTGATATTAATGGTGTTGTGGAAGAGGCTTGGAATAATTGGGAGCAGGACTTTAAAAATTAACTAATTGATAAATGGAGAAAGGAGAGTGTTAACATGGTATTTACAAAAATGCATGGTCTTGGGAATGATTACATATACATAAATTGCTTTGAGCAGGAGATTAATGAGCCATCAAGTCTTGCAAAGTGTCTTAGTGACAGACATTTTGGTGTTGGCGGTGATGGAATCGTACTAATTTTGCCATCTAGTAAGTGTGATTTTAAAATGAGAATGTTTAATCAAGATGGCTCAGAGGCTGAGATGTGTGGAAATGCAATTAGATGTGTTGGAAAATTTGTTTCTGATAATAAAATGACAGATAAAACTAATGTTTCGATAGAAACCTTAGCTGGGATAAAAAATCTAGAACTCTTTACTAATAATTTGGGCAAGGTTGTTAATGTGAAGGTTGATATGGGAGAGCCAATTCTAGAGTCAAAGCTAATTCCAGTTTTATCTGACAATAATAGGTGCGTTGACAGTACTGTTTTTGTAGGTGAACAAAGTTTTGACATAACCTGTGTATCTATGGGAAACCCACATGGGGTAATTTTTGTGGATGATGTAGATAATTTTCCTGTTGAAGAGATTGGGATGCAATTAGAAAATCACGAAATATTCCCTAATAAGGCAAATATTGAGTTTGTTGAAGTTTTAGATCAAAATAAAATAAAAATGAGGGTATGGGAAAGAGGTTCTGGTGAAACACTAGCATGTGGAACGGGTGCTTGTGCATGTGTTGTAGCTGGGGTATTAAAGGGACTTTGTAGGCGTGAGACGAAGGTTTTATTAAGGGGTGGAGAGCTTTTAATAAACTGGAATGAAGATAATCATGTTTATATGACTGGGTCTGCAACTAAGGTATTTGATGGTGAAATTTTAAACAATGGTTAGGAGGTTTTATATATGGCATTAGTTAATGAGAATTATTTTAAGCTACCTGGAAGTTATTTGTTTGCTGAAATTGGAAGAAGGGTGGAGGAGTTTAAGAAGAATAACCCTGATAAGGATATTATAAAACTTGGAATTGGTGATGTGACAAGACCTTTAGTTCCAGCTGTAATATCTGCTATGAAATCGGCTGTAGAGGACATGGCAAAATTTGAAACCTTTAAGGGGTATGGGCCTGACAATGGGTATGATTTTTTGTTAGAGAAAATTATTGGGGTAGATTTTAATCAAAGAGGTGTTGAGTTAGAAAAAGATGAGGTTTTTGTAAGTGATGGAGCAAAGTGTGATACAGCAAATATTCAAGAGATTTTTGGTGCTAATAATGTTGTTGCCGTTACAGACCCTGTATATCCTGTGTACGTTGATACAAATGTAATGGCTGGTAGAACAGGAAAGTTTGGAGAAGATGGCAGGTATGAGAATTTAGTGTATTTACCTTGTAACAAGGAAAATGGTTTTACACCAGAGCTTCCAAGCCAAAGGGTTGACTTGATTTACCTTTGCTATCCAAACAATCCAACAGGAATGACACTAAATAAAGATGCGTTAAAAAAATGGGTAGATTATGCAAAAGAAAATAATTGCATCATACTTTTTGATTCTGCTTACGAGGCATTTATAACTAGGGAAGATGTGCCACATAGTATTTATGAGATAGAGGGTGCAAAGGACGTAGCTATTGAATTTAGAAGTTTTTCAAAGACAGCGGGCTTTACCGGAACTAGATGTGCATATACTGTTGTGCCTAAAACTGTTTTGGCTTTAGGTGAAGATGGTAGAAGGGTTTCACTTAATAGATTGTGGGCAAGGCGTCAGGCAACAAAATTTAATGGTGTTTCCTATATAATACAAAAGGGCGCCGAGGCCGTTTATTCTAAAGAGGGTCAAAGTCAAATAAAAGAGGTTATTTCATATTATATGAATAATGCTAAACTTATTAAGCAAGGTTTAGAGTCGATAGGAATCGAAGTTTTTGGGGGAGTAAATGCACCATATATTTGGATTAAGACCCCAGATGGTTTAGATTCGTGGGAGTTTTTTGACACATTACTTAATAAGGCAGGGGTTGTAGGTACTCCAGGAACTGGTTTTGGACCAAGTGGAAGTGGTTATTTTAGGCTGTCGGCATTTGGAAGTGTAGAAAATACCAAAGAGGCTATAGAAAGAATTAAAAATAGTTTGTAGAAATTTACAAAAGAAAAAGGAAAAAGAGGAGATGACAGGAGAATGCTCTATATTATTTTGGGATTAGCGGTTGTGTTTTTTGCGTATATGCAGATTGAAACGAGGATGTTATCGATTACAAGACAAAAAATTGGAGAGGGTAAGGAGCAAGCTGATTTTCGCATTGCCTTTTTATCGGATATACATATAGGGAAAATGTATGTTAATTTAGAAACACTTAGTGAAAAGATAAGGAAAGAAAAAGCTGACTGTATTGCACTAGGTGGTGATTACATTGAAAGGGTTAGGCATATAGATAAATTTGTTCGCTTTTTAGTGGCGATTAATCCCGATAAATTGCCTGTTTTGTTGGTTTGGGGAAATCATGATTATAAGGCGATAAAAGATGACGGCGGAAGCTTGGAAGAATTTAGAGAAAAGGTTATCAAGACTGGGGTTGATGTGTTAGACAATCAAAGCAAGGTTTTTGAAAAAGGTGGTAAAAAATATCGTATAATAGGAATTCCAGATAAGTATGCTGGTAAACCTGACCTGCAAAAGGCTTTTAGTAGTATAGACAAATCCGAAGACAAGGTGATAGTTTTATCACATAATCCTCAAATAATGTATGATATCAAAGATTATGAATTTGATGTATTACTTAGTGGTCATTTCCACGGACCACAGGTTTACACACCGTTTGCTATTGAGTTTAGGTCATTTAGAAAAGAGACTATAGCTAGAGACGGTGGAATTATAAGGGGGCTTCATAAGGTTGAGGATAGAAATATTTACATTCATAGAGGCGTTGGAAACGTGTTTTTACCCTTTAGATTTTGCTCTAACCCTGAACTTGCGATGATTGAGTTTGAATAAGGTGCTAGGGAGGTGTTTTAAATGTATTCGTTTATAAAAGATGTGGATTTTTTTCAAGGGAATATAGTAGAAGATTTAATAAAAAAATTTGGAAGTCCCTTGTATGTCTATAATGAAAAAATGCTAAGAAAAAGATGTAGGCAGATGGCTAATTTAATAACCAATGTAGATTTTAAAGTTAATTTTTCAACGAAGGCGAATTCAAATTTGAACTTGCTTAGCATCATAAAGGACGAAGGTTTAAATGCAGACGCAATGTCACCGGGTGAGATTGTTGCGCTTAAGAAGGCTGGATTTAAAAAAGAACAGATTTTTTATGTAAGCAATAATGTGTCGGTTGATGAGTTAAAATTTGCTTTACAAGAAGGTGTTTTAACTAGTGTTGACTCGCTATCACAGCTTGAGTTGTTTGGTCAAGTAAATCCAGGAGGAAAAGTTGCAGTTAGGTTTAACCCTGGAGTGGGTGCGGGACATCATGAAAAGGTTGTTACGGGTGGCAAGAAGACAAAATTTGGTGTTAGCCCAGAATTTATCTCTGAGGTAAAAGAAATCTTGAAAAAGTATAGGCTTAAAATGGTTGGAATAAATCAGCATATTGGGTCTTTGTTCATGGAAAGTGATGTATTTGTAGAGGGTGTAAAATCAATTTTAAATATAGCTAAGGAGTTTGATGACTTAGAATTTGTTGACCTTGGTGGTGGGTTTGGTATACCTTATAAAAAGGCAGAGGGCGAGAAAAGGCTAGATTTGGAATTTCTAGGCGATAGGCTTGAAACTGTCTTGCTAGATTGGCTAAAAGAGTACAAAAGAGTGTATGAAAGAGATGTTACATTTAAAATTGAGCCAGGAAGATATGTGGCGGCAGAATGTGGTGTGATTTTAACAAAGGTAAACTCAATTAAAGATAATTATGGGAGTAGATATATTGGAACGGATTTAGGGTTTAATGTGTTAAAAAGACCAGTAATGTATGATTCTCACCATGAGATTGAAGTTTTTCGGGATG
>CAZTHU010000199.1:0-4547 GCA_964613575.1 uncultured Eubacteriales bacterium
CGTTTATCGTTCTAAAGGTGGAAGCAACAAAGCAAGTAATCTCATAACGGTATGTCCAGACTGTCATACAGGAGAGAATCATAAAGAAGGACAACTTTTCTGAAAGTGGCGCAATTCATCTCAAGACTGAAGTTACGAGAATTCTTGCGTAGGTTCTTAAATACGTAAAAAGGATATGTGATTGACTTAGATCATTATAAGGCTTCTGAAAGAGGTATTGAATCTTATTTAAGTTTTATTGAGGATAATGGATATAAGGAACCTTGTGTGGGTACAGTAAGCCTTCAAAATGGTGATTTATCTGATGCGTTAGGGTGCTATTTAAACTCCTCTGAGCAGACAAGCTCGTTTGTTTATTTAGATGTAAGACTTGATGAAGAGGGCGGCTGTAAATACGCAGGGGGAATGGTTGTTCAAAGGATACCAGATGAATCTAATGATAGTAAAGATTTTGATATGATTAATAGAATAAACATGCAAGCAGTTAAAAAGTTGATTGATAAAAATGTTGTGATGGAGGATTTATTGGCAGAGATTTTTACTGATTGTAAGATTAAAAAACTTACAAAAAATGTTGTTGCTTATAAATGTGACTGCACTAGAGATGGTATCTTAGCTAAGGTTTTAACTATAGGATATACTCAAATAACACAGGTGCTAGAACAAGATGGTGAAATTGAGGCTTCGTGTCTTTTTTGCACTAACCTTTATAAATATGCCAAAAAGGATTTTGAAGAAATGTTTAAAAAGTGAAAAGAATAATAAAAAAATATGAAAAAATGAGTAAATAGAAGATAATTAAAGATTAACCATTGTGTTTTATGCTAATCGTTGTAAATAGACGAAAAAAACATTGACAAGAGAGGAAATATAGTGTATATTTATTTTTGTTGAGCGACATTAGATATTATTATTACGCTTAACAAGTGGGGCGCTTAGCTCAGCTGGGAGAGCATCTGCCTTACAAGCAGGGGGTCATAGGTTCGATCCCTATAGCGCCCACGTTGGCCCGGTAGTTCAGAGGGTTAGAATGCCAGCCTGTCACGCTGGAGGTCGAGGGTTCGAGTCCCTTCCGGGTCGTAAACTTGCAACTACGATTGCATGTAAATTGTTGCAAGTTTTGTTTTGACTAAAAATAGAGTGTGAATAATGGGTTTTGTTATGGTTAGCTTGGAAACACTGAGGGTATCTTGCGATATATTCGACGAAAAATTCTAACTCTATTGAAAGGTTTAGTGCAAGAGCCCAGATAGCTCAGTTGGTAGAGCAGAGGACTGAAAATCCTCGTGTCGCTGGTTCGATTCCGGCTTTGGGCATAAATGCGGGTTTAACTCAGTGGTAGAGTGTCACCTTGCCAAGGTGAAAGTCGGGAGTTCGAATCTCCTAACCCGCTTAAACAAAAATGGATCTGGGTTCAGGTCCATTTAAATTTTTCAATAACAATATGGCGCCATAGCCAAGTGGTAAGGCCGAGGTCTGCAAAACCTCTATTCCCCAGTTCAAATCTGGGTGGCGCCTTAAAAATATAAGTCCTGAAACGTTTAAACACAAACGTTTCAGGACTTATTGGTTTAGAGATAAAAATATTAACATAAGTAATTTTTGGCCTGTTTTTAACCATTTTTTTTGCGTACTGTAATAAAATCGTAATAAATTCTGATATGTCTTGTTGTATTGGAACCTAGGGGTCTTAAGCCCTTGCTTTTCTAGTCTTAATAGAATAATTTTAGACTTTGTAGCTACGAGTCATTTGATTACATCTAAATTTATTGCTTCATGTATATTATTGGAGATTTGGGGAAAATGGTGGATTTATTTAGGGAAATGTAGTAAGATTTTGTAGAAGCTTAATTGTTGGTGGAAAACTAAATTACTAGTCAAAAAGGAGATGTATTATGCGTTTTTTTAATACAGCGGGTCCGATAGTACCCGAAAGACATTATTATATTCCAACGAAAGATAGGATTAATGTAGAGGAAATTTTACACTTAATAGACCAAATGAAATACTTTATCCTTCATGCACCTAGACAAAGTGGAAAAACCACTACTCTTCTATCCCTTATGAAGATGCTAAATGAAAGTGGAAAGTATAAATGTTTGTATGTCAATGTTGAAAGCGCACAAGCGGCAAGAGAAAATGTGGAAGAGGTTAACCGTTCTATCCTTGAAGCATTAGAAAGAAGTGAAGAGATAAATTTGAAAGAAAATATCATATCTAAAAGTATGGAAACCGCTTTGAAAAAAAGTAGCCATAATGCGTTGGCTAATATTCTTAAAGCATGGACACAAGGAAGCGCCATTCCAACTATACTCCTTATTGATGAAATAGATTCTTTGGTTGGGGATGGACTCATCTCAGTTTTGCGTCAATTAAGAAGTAGTTATTCCGATAGACCAAACGCATTTCCTCAGAGCGTTATACTGTGCGGTGTTCGTGATATTAAAGACTATAGAATTCATTCAGGAAAAGAAAAAGAAATTATCACAGGAGGAAGTTGTTTTAATATTAAAGCAAAATCTTTAACCATGAAAAACTTTACCCTGGGTGATGTTAGAAATCTATATCAACAACATACCAAGGAAACAGGTCAAACATTCACCGATGACGCCATAGAAAGGTCATTTGATTGGACAAATGGACAACCTTGGCTTGTGAACGCTCTTGCTTACGAAACATGCTTTGAACTGCCTGATGGTAAAGATAGAAAAACTGAGATAACCTCTGATATGATAGACATTGCAAAGGAAAGTTTAATTAAGGGACGTGTGACTCACCTTGATCAACTTGCAGACAAACTAAAAGAAGATAGACTCAAGAATATTATAGGACCGATGTTGGCTGGAGAAAATTTTGAAGAGTTTAAATATGATGATGTAGAATATGCCATTGATTTAGGCCTTATCATAAGAGGGCATAATGGTCTTGAAGTGTCCAATAAGATATATAAAGAAGTGATCCCAAGAGAGCTTTCAAACCTTACCCAAACTCGTATCGAGAGTGAGGTTGACAGATTGTGGTTTGTGAAGAATGATGCTACCCTCGATGTGGTAAAATTACTAGAATATTTCCAAAAATTTTTTAGGGAAAACGCCGAGATATGGATAGAGCGATTTGACTACAAAGAAGCCGGGCCTCAACTCCTTTTACAAGCATACTTGCAAAGAGTTGTAAATGGCGGTGGTAGAATCTTTAGAGAATATGGACTATCTAGAAAGCGTACCGACCTATTGGTAGAATGGAAGGATGGTAGCAAGTTTGTAATAGAACTTAAGATACTTCATAAAAGCTTAGAAAAAACAATAGAGGATGGTCTAAAGCAAACGTGGGATTATATGGATAGAACAGGTACCGATACGGGGCATTTGATTGTATTTAACCGTAACAAAGATATATCTTGGGATGACAAAATATTTAGAGAAGAGAAAATTTTTAATGGTAAGAAAATTGTTGTTTGGGGATGTTAGGTAGAAGTTTTACATCTTAATATTTAAACTGTATATTTAGAGAGTAATACTTTATAAGAAGGAAAGAGTTACTTATAAACGCTGGTGCCTATATCTTGGAAGCTGAGGAAACTGCAAGTGGACTGCAAGAAATGAATCTGGTTTAAAACCACCATCAAATTACTTTAAATGTAACTTGCTGGTGGTTTTATATTTTTAAATTCACTTTTGGAGGGGCATCATATTGACCCAATTCTCAAAAATGTGAAATTTTGATTTATATGATTTTTCTTTTTTTACCATTTCTTCATCGTATAATTGGCATGTAGTTTTCAATAGCCTAAATAAAGTCTCTTTGTCGCTTTTAAAGGAAAACTTGTCAAGTTTTTCAAAAATATGAATAGTCTCTTTATTACCATGTCTATGAATGTTCGTATTTTTTTTAGCATCGCGTTCTAACATTTGTAATACTATAGTTTCTTGCATTAACTCAAAAATTAGATGCCCGCTTATCAAATAATCTCCTCTCATTATTTTGCAATAAGCCAAAACCGAAACAAACCAAAATTTATTTACTTTATCTGAATCAACATTATTCGTAGATCTAATCAATTTAGTGATACTTTTCTTGTTTACTTTTTCATTCTTATGCTCAGTGTAAATAATTTGAATATTGTTTCCGAAAAACTCATGCAAGGTTTTATTTTCTAAAGCACTTTCCTTTATTACACTAATGTCATACCTTGAGAAATCTTCATAGCAAATTCTTATAGTAAGCTTATTATCTTCTAAATGCTTTTCATATCCAAAAACATCCCCATATTCAGTCAGCCAAACAATAGATTCCTTGAAATCATCAAATTCTATATCATCAACTACAACTCCAATATCGCAATCACTAATATCATCTTTTTTAGAACTGTTATTTGCTAATGAGCCATAAAGAATAATTTTTTTTACTGCACTATAATACGATAGATATTGACTAATACTAAATGCATTATCTTGATTCATTTTAAACCTGGTTTTTAAAATCATAACAATTGGTTACGCTGCTATAATTTTTCACATTATCCGTTAATAATGCCGTAGTGTCACAGG
>CAZTHU010000200.1:0-4540 GCA_964613575.1 uncultured Eubacteriales bacterium
GAAGAAGCGGATTGATTTTTGATAGTGGGTGAGTGGTAAATATAATTTAATAGGAGGAAAGAGATTTGGGGGTAAGGGGGAAGTGTATCTTTTTGTAGGGAAAATGGGTATTAATAGTAGCTAATTTGATAAAAATGTTGTAGAGATTATAAATTTAGTGTAGAATTTTTGCAGAAGCTAAATTGCTGGCTGGCAGAGGTTTTCTTCAAAACTTTTTTGTGTGTCTATACACTCCTTGTAATTAATAATGGTTTTTAATCCGAGTTGATTAGAAAGGGTTTTTATTTCATTCTCTAGCATATTAAACCTCCTCTGCATTTATTTCATCATTGCAAGACGTATAATTAATATTTGAAGTGTCCAAATCGTCTTCTGAGAGTTGAGCATAAGCACTATAGTCGGTTTTTTCGATATCTACAGCTGATGATATTTTTACAGGTTCACTTTCTTCTATTTGTAAGTAGAATTTAACTAAGGAAAGCGTTGGTAAGCCAGATTTATTAGCCATATCAACTGCTTTTAATAATTTTTCTTTATCTATTTCAAGACCTAACTTTAAAATTTCTATTAGCTCTAAATTTTTATCTTTTTGTTTATTAAGTTTTCTGAATTCAGCTATTTCATCAGGCACAACACCTATCTTAAGTGGTGCGGCATTTGGGATTGAACGTGGTTTTCTTTCAATAATGTCAAGGTAATGCTCTGGTATATATTGTGGATCGTTTTTCTTGTATGTCCTATTGTGAGTAAATATTACATTCCCATTATCGTAGACATGAATTTTTAAAGGAGTAGCCTTTATAGTAATTTCTCTGCCTATGTATTCTGGAAAAATTGAATATTTATTAGTTTCAAATCTAAAAGTTAGATCTTTATATACTAATACTTGCAGTGTTTTTGAACAATCAAATTCTGCAAAAGGTAACGGCATAAGATGTTTTTTCTCAATTTCAAAGGCCTCCTTTATGCTTAAGTGCCTTTCTCTTAATTTGTGCTCATCGCAATATACGGCACATTTGTTATGCACGTATGTTGTTAGCTCATCAAAAGATTTTACACGAGGAATTGGAGTAAACGCTATTTTGCGTATAATGCCCACGAGGTTCTCAGTGCTCCCTTTCTCATTCCCCTTCGCCGCGTTGCAAAATACGGATTCAAAGCAATAATGCGATTCGAAAAATTTGAATTTCTTTTGCACAATAGCGTTCTTGCCACTTCCTTTAAAAACTGCAGTTTTTAAATTGTCATAAAGGCACTTTTCAGGAATACCATCAAAAAAATTGAAAGACTTAACATGACCTAAAAAAAATGAGTCATATGCTTTTGTGGGCAAAGGTACGCAATATATTTTAAAGCTAAAAGGTAATACTGCACAAAATACAGAAACTTTTGTTTTAACTCCATTTATATACGCATATATATCACCCCAGTCTACTTCCATGTACTCACCAGGTTCATGTGCCCTTGGTATAAATACCTCAGGATGCGACTTTTTTAATCTCTTTACAAATTTTCGTATAGTTGATTCTCCTACTTTGAACCCTTCTTTTTTTAAATCAGCATGTACATGTTTAGCTGTATATTTTTGTTTTCCATGTATATACTTGTTTTTATCAATCAACTCTAAAATTTTAGCTGACAATGCCTTCATTAATTTAGATGTCTGTTTTGGATAATTAATCCTTTCCTCTGGCGTTTTTTCTCCTTTGCAATATTTTCTAACTGTTTTTCGACTAATATTCAAAACCTTAGCTATTTTTCTAATAGAAAGATTTTCTTTAATATATAGACGTCTAATTTTTCCGTATGTTTCTTGAGTAATAGCCATAATTATTCCCCCTTCAAATTATATTTCTTGCCCCGGGGCAAGTGCGTTATTTACAATTGATAAAATTAATTTTGACAATCTCATCAAGCAATTGTTAAGCTGTTCAAGTGCATTCTCATCTGCCTTATCTAGATTATTGATATTTTGTGCCACTTTGCTTTCTACTTCTTTTGTTAGTACTGTAATAAAACGTATTTCTTTACAGTTAGATATTTTAGTAGGTATTTGGTCTTGGGATTGCTTTTTTCGATTTTTAAGTTTTTCATTAATACTTTCTTCCTTACCTATAATCCTTAACGCTTCTAATGGATTCGAAACTATTGTCTCTTTAAATTTTTCAGTAGTTTCTGAGGATGAAAGTAAAGGTGTTAATTTTTCAATATTTCGCTTAGTTAGTTTTTGGCTGATCGCGTTAAAAGCAAAACTAACCTGTAACTCACGTGGAATTTTAGATATTTCTGTAGCGGCTCTAACACCAATGTCGCCCTTTCCTAGCATATTCAAAACATCTGGTTCAAGCCGTTTTATCATCGTACTTCTTTTGCTTACCCAACTCTCAGATTGACCAATCATGTTTGCTATTTGATTTAATGTATATTTGCCTGTATTAAGAAGACTTTTAATTGTTAATGCTTCAACGACCGCGTTATTGTTATGTTTGTTCAATCTTAAAAGTTGTAGAGTTATTTTATCACCACCATCCTTATCATCTAAATCCACCACTAATAATGGAATCTTAGATTCACCTGATTCTCGTAACATTTTAACCTCGCACTGACCATGCAAAAGCTTAACATCATTATCAGGTGTCCTACCAGCTATTGGCGCTGGCATAAATCCCGTTTCCCTAAAAACCCTTTTACAATACTCTATTTTTTTCGAATTTATAGAGCAGTCTAGGTTTAGGTTGTCTTGTAGCAATTTAGTATTGAAATCAATTAATTCTAATTTAGTCTTTTTCAAAATCATCACCCCCTTTTTGATATGTATAAGAATATTAGATAAATTGTTGCATCACATTAAAAAATAGAAAATATAGGGGGGATTTTTTCAAAAAAACCAGCGTTTGTTTTTAAAATTCTGATTAAAGTGGTAGAATATAGAATTTTGTTTTTGGATAAATTCGTTGGAGCGTGATTGCAAAAAAAATAATGCTCGAAAAAACTAGCATTAGATGTAATTTGCCTTTCGGATCTTTATTTTGAATTTTTATTAAAAAAGAAATTCGCCTGTTGTATTTTTGAAATATTTTACACATAGCTTATCAACAATTTCTGCTGTAGAACTTAAAACCCCTTCCAACAATTTTGATATGAATCTCATTTTCTCTTGTTTATCAGCATCCCATTTTTCCCATAAATATACTTTTGAAGGCTTAACATTTTCTAAATCTATTGCAAAAACATCTTTTAAGCTAACAAACGTGTTAGAAAGTTTTTGTAGCAGTCTGCAAATCGTTGAATGAGAAAAAGTTTCTAGATTGAACTTTTCACATATATGATTGCTTACTTTTCTCATAGAGTGATTCGTGCTTAAATAATATTTTACAGCGTACATATATATATTAGCAGGAAATTTCTTCCTGGGTATCAAAAGTGAAGGGATATATTTTATGTATTTATTTTCGTTTTCGCCGTTAATTCCTTGAGTTAAAAGCTTTGCAATAGGACATCTAACAAAAAACTCACGACCATTATTCACCAATTTATATGACTTGAAACTGACATGTTTAAAGCCTTTTGACTTTTCATCATCAGTGATTTCTAGTGTATATTCAAAATTTTTTTCATTTAACATATTGAAATTTGATATTAATTTTGTTAGATTCATATTAGACACCTTTTCGATTTTTTGTGTTTAGCAACTAAAATATCGGCTTATATAAAAGGTGTCTTTATTATATTTTAAAATTAAATTTAATTTTTCAATTAACCTTTTAAAATATATCACTACAAATTTATGTGTCACACGTAATTAAACTTATTACTATCAAGGCTTTTACTTGATGGTATACTTTTCTTGTAGCACATTTTGACGTTTTGGTGCATTTATACATATCACTTATTTTAATATTGGCGCACTTTTCTTGTAGCGTTTGAGGTCTGAACATTTTGTATCAATGCTCAGATAGAAATTATTCTCTTTGTTAAAATTCTCAATATCTATATCTAACTTCTTCATTCTAACATCTTGCAAAAAGATAAAGAAAAATAAATACTAATCCCAAAATGTAATTCTCTCTAAAAACATATTGTATAGCTCTTTTATGCTTTTGTAACAAAAACCTATCATTCTTTGCTTTCTTAACTGGTGGTACACTTTTAAAATCACAAACAAAAAAACACCCTATTAGTGGTGCCTTTCTCTCGTATCATTTTTTACTGTTTTGGTATACTTATCTTATAGCGTATCCACTTTCCCTTGCATACTAAGCCAAAGCCCATCTGATTCCATAAAAAGTGCTTCGACTTCTCGCTCTCCTTTTAATTCACCCGCTTTAAATTTCTCTACCTTTTCATTTTCTTCTGTTTCTAATTTTTCTCCAAATTTTTGCACTAGATTCCATGCTGCACCATGACTAATACTTTGTCCTGTTAGACTTGTAACATTATTTGAACTTTTTCTATATGATGCTATAGTAGCATTTTCTAAAACCTTTTCAACTAACATTCCTGACATTTTACCTATTGTGTCCATTTGTAAAAATTTATC
>CAZTHU010000201.1:0-4539 GCA_964613575.1 uncultured Eubacteriales bacterium
ATCTCCATCTACTTTCTTTTTCGCCATACTAAAATCATCACATCTACTTTTCACAAAGGTGTCTAACTCCTGAAAAGATCCTTGGTCAAACAAGAGTTCAATTCTTTCTCTTGCAGTAAGCTTTCCCGATTCTTTTTGTTTATTTATCCTCTGTTCTCCCCCACCTTGTAAAAGATTCTTTTTTTTCTCTAATAAACTGTCTAGTTTCTCATTCATAAAGCCTCCACCTTTCTTTTTTTTACTCCTTCTTTATAAGTTTGACCAGTGCCAACATCGTACTATCGCTCACCCATCATTTAACCATCGCTTAACTATATTTTCCACTTCCCACTTTCTACTTTCCACTTCCCACTTTCTACTTCCCATTTTTCACTTTCTACTCTACAACCTCAAGATAATTGGTTTTTATCGCTAAACTATCTACCTTAGGTATGAATAAATCATCCTTTTTTTCTATTTCATAACTAATATTATAAAATTTAAGGGTATCAAAAACTCCCCCTGCCATCTCCAAAGCGTTTTCTAATTTATCGGGATCAGCTATTGCCTTAATCTCATAAGGTCTTGCAATCCTTCTTTGATTTACCACAATTGTGTTTCCACCCTTTCTCACTTCACTAGTTGAGATAATTCTTTGATTATTAACAGCTATAGCCTGCGCCTCACTTGCCCTTAGTTCATTTACAACTGATAAAATATCAGCATCTGTAACTTTACCCTCTAATGTAATCATAATTCCACTACCTCTAACATCTGTCATTCCGGCAATTAACCTTGCAACTGAAAGCTCCTTTTTTAAATTCTGTTCGATTAAGCCTTTATCACCCATATCTCTTTCATATTGTCGTCTTTGAGCCTGAAGCTCTAAAACCTTCTCTCTTAAATCCTCATTATTTTTTTGGAGTGAAATAACCTCACCCATTAAATCCTCTAACCTCACATTATGATCTCTTTGAGTTTGGCTGTTTATATATATACTTTTATACTGCCAAGACAAAATAAAACCAAGAAGTATACAAACAATCGTTATAGATATGCTCCGCTTTTTATTCATACCAAATCCTCCAATCCCCTTACAACTCTATTTATATTGCCTGTAAACCCATTTATTTGAATCTCATCTTCCATTTTAATATCAAGTTCAAAACCTAATAATTTTAACTCCTTTATAATTGCGCTATCATTAATCTCATCATATAATTTCTCAGCCTCTCCTATAGCCTTAATCTCAAAAGGCACTGGATACCTATTTCTGTTAATCTGCACAGTAGGCCCTGTACAAATTATCTCACTAGTTGATAGGATTCTTTCTCCATTTACACTAATAGCTTGTGCCCCTGCAATCTTTAAATGATTCACTATTTTAATAATGTCCTGATCATGAACAACAAAACTATCATAACCTCCCAAACCTTCAACCTCTGCATCTGAAAGTTTTAATATAATACCCACACCCTTAACTCCGACAAAGCCCGCTTTAAGCCTAGCATCTTCCCACTCTGTTATAAGGCGTTCCTTTACAAAATCTCCCTCAACTTGCAAGTATTGCTTTCTTAATTCCAACTCTTTATTATACTGTTCCTTCAAGAATTCTTCTTTTAACTCTTCTTCCGCTAAAATATTCTGTTTATTTTCAATTCTTTCTCTTATAGCGGTGATAGGCTCCTCTATTTCAACCGACCTACTTTGAGTTGCTATAACAAATCCCAAAATAATAAACGTAAAAAGGTAGATAACCTTTCTTTTATTAATATCCATAACTAAGCCTCTTTAACTTTCTCCTGTTTAAGTTTAATTATCCTATTAATGCTAAATCCAGCTCCTAATAATATCCAAAAAACAGGTGCTACTGATACAATACTATCGTTGAAAAACCCAGTGATTAAATATCCCACAACGCCACAAAGTATACCAATGCTAAATCCATAATATTCGTCTGAATAATCAATACGTCTATATATCTTAAAGCATGAAATAAAATATATTATTATCATTGCAATAAATGCTAATAACGAAGGTACTCCTGTATTAATACCCATTTGCAGATACATGCTATGTGGCTTATCCACAAGTCTATTTTCAGTGCTTAAAAATTCACGTTTTCCTTCATAATCATGCTGAGGAAAATATATTGCATAAGTATCAGGTCCATGCCCTATAAGCATTGTATCTAGCATCATAGGAATAGACCGTGAGTATATATATCCCCTAGATGAACCAGCAGATTCCATCCCCTCAAATCCCCAAGTTTTAAAATCAAAAGGTTCAAAATGAAATTCGGGAACCACTTCATATTCCTCTTCGCCCTCTTGCCCTTTATATTCTTCATTTTCTTCTAATACAAACTCTGCTCCAATTTTATACCTATCAACAAGCTCACCGTTTTTATAAAATCTAAAAGAATGTCTATTTAAAACAAATAAATAATCTTTAAACCTCTTATCATTTAGTACAAACCTATTTGAAGAACCAAATGGCTGTACACTTATAAAATTATCATTTTCATCAAAGAATACTATATTATCATGTTGCCTAAATGTTACAAGTTTCGAATCACCTGAATGTATATATAGTATTCCCTCATCTAAATAGTAATCATCTACTGGAGGAGTCTCAGGTGCCATTAACATGTTAAAATCATCATCAATAGGATAAATAGTATTATTAAGAGGCAAAAATCTCAAACTATGATCTCCCTTTATAAGCTCCATTCTACCTCTGTCACTTTTAACATAAATACCCTCATAAACATCACTTTCAAGCCTCATTAACCCATCATTTTCTGGCACATTACCTAAAACAAGAGCCTCATCATCTTCATCTATAAATAGCACCTGACTACCATCTCCAATAACTCGAAGTGTTAAGGGAACATCATCAATCTTTACCAAAAGTTCATTTTCGCTCTTATATTCAGGTTCAAAAACATCTACTACGTCTAACACTTCCTCTTCTTCCCCTACTTCTTCCTCTTCTACTTCCTCTTCTTCTACAACATCAACAATACCTAATACCCCAAACAATTCTTTTGCAGTATCCTGCACCCTGCTAACTATCCTTGCGTCAGCATAATTACTAAGTGAAACAAATATAATTACAAAAGATGCCACGATCACACCAACTTTAAGAAAGTTTGGGAAAATCTTTTTTCTTAAAACAATAAATAAAACTAATATAGCAGTCAATCCTCCTATATATCCAGCTCTTGAATTTGAACCAACTGCATTAAAGAATAAAAGCACACTTAAACTTGCTAATATAATTCTAACCCACTTTTTATTTGCAAAAAATGACATTGCAAGAGTAATAGGAAAAACCATTGCCATATAACTTCCTACATTATTAGTATTATACATCGTTGTATATATCGTTTTAGCTCCAAACCTAAAATTCAAACCATCTGCCATATCATGATGTTCGCTTGGAAGTATTGTTAACTTTCCAATATGTGTTCTAAAAAAGTCCATTCCATAAAACTGAAAAATACCTATGGTTCCTACAATAAGTGAAGATATCGCTAGTGCTCCAAAAAGAATCCATGCATTTTTTTTGCTATCTACCATATGAAATGCTATAACCGTAAATGCTATATAAGCAAAAAGCACTAACATCCCCTCATACCTATCAGGAAAACCAAAAACTGCTATATCCCTATATTGGGCTAAAAGCGTTGATAAGAAAACAAACAAAGCGTAAACAGCCAACGGTATATAAAAGATATCTTTTTTCTCTTTCAAGTATTCAAACCTTATACAAATCATAAAATAAATCAAAGCAACTGCAGAAGATACTATTATCCATACCATTTTCGTATATGAGAAAAAATCCACATTGCTCGTTGCATCTGTCCAATATAAGGTAGCTATTCCCTCTAGCTCATGTACATTCATAAAAACAATCAAGGGCACAACCCCAATTGCAAACAAAAGTGGAACAAGCCAGAACCAAGAAATTGACTCTTCCTTTATCTGTTTTGTTCTTCTTGACCTTCCATAGTTGTTTTTTTTCTTAGGCATAACAAAACTCCTCTTCTTCTTTAATCTCATCACGACTATACAACAAATTTTTCAAGATTTCAACAATTAAATATTACTGGTACACGAAACGCACTTCGTATTAATATTCACACAGGTATAGATAGACAAACGAAATCAAGTACATTGACAATTTCTAATCTAGTTCATCTAGTGATAGCTTAAAACTTGGTAAAAAGTGCTCTAAAAAAAAGTCTACTTCTTGCATCTGCAACTTTTTTATGGATTTCAATATAGACTTTCCAGCTTTTACAAACTCCCTATTACCTGCTTTTTCTTCCTCAACACACTTTATATATGCAGATATTCTATCCGCAGCCTTTACATATTTAAAAAGCTCTTGATTTTCTTCATCAAATAAGAGCGGAGTATATATATCCTTTAGTTCTTCTGGTAACATTGAGATAAGCTTATTTTTAGCCACCTCTTCTACTTGATTATATGCTTTAGATATATTAGGATCAAAGTACTTAACGGGAGTTGGCATATCCCCTGTTATAGTTTC
>CAZTHU010000202.1:0-4525 GCA_964613575.1 uncultured Eubacteriales bacterium
TTAAAAATATTGTTATGATTCTAGTAAAATTTAAAATTTGTGGGTTTAATTTTTTTAGATATCATGCATATTATTAGAGAAGGACAGGTTGAAGAAATTCGAGCTGTCCTTTTGTAGTTGCTTAACGGGGGTTAAAACTCCTTAATTTTGCTTGAATTATTCATAACTTCAAACATAATTCAAATCCTAAAATGATATGCGCCTTATTTTTTTTCGTCCACACATAGCTTCTATTAACTTTTTAAGTTTTTAAATTTAACGTTTTACTTTTTTTACAAAAGTGTTAGTATAAAGACAGTGCACTTGCATATAAGATAATATATGCCTTATACATTTAGGTTTGAGAATTGTGCAGTGTTTTGTTTATTAGCCTTGTAATGTGTAGTTTAGGCTTTCTTACTATTTAAAAAGCATGGTGCACAAAATATTATTAAACGTTGAAAGGGGAAAAAGATATGGCTAAAAAGTACAATCCTTATGAGAACATGTTAGAAGTTCTAGAACAAGCTGGTAAAATGCTAAACTTAACCGAAGACGACTATGTTGCTCTAAAGTATCCTGAAAGAGAGTTAAAGGTTGCTGTTCCTGTGGAGATGGACGATGGATCTCTAAAAGTTTTTGAAGGCTACAGAGTTCAACACTCATCTGCAAGAGGTCCTTGCAAAGGTGGTCTTAGGTACCATGAAGATGTTGACATGGATGAAGTAAAGGCATTAGCTGCATGGATGACATTTAAATGTGCTGTAGTTAATATTCCTTATGGTGGTGGTAAAGGAGGCGTTAAAGTAACACCTCAAGAATTATCTAAGAGAGAATTAAGACGTCTTACTAGGCGTTTTACCGCCATGATCCTTCCTATTATTGGGCCTGAAAAAGATATCCCTGCACCAGATGTTAATACAAATGCAGAGGTAATGAGTTGGATCATGGATACATATAGTATGCTAAGTGGATACACAATCCCAGGAGTTGTCACTGGAAAGCCTTTAGAAGTTGGTGGCTCATCAGGAAGAAAAGAAGCTACTGGTCGTGGAGTAACCCTTTCAACTGTCCAGATAATGAAAAAACTAGGTCGTTCTTTGGAAGGTGCTAGGGTTGCTATTCAAGGTATGGGTAATGTTGGTGGAGTAGCTGCAAAACTCCTTCATGAATTAGGATGCAAAATTGTTGCAGTAAGCGATGTTTCTGGTGGAATATTTAATAATGATGGTCTTAACATTCCTTCAATTTTTGAATATCTAAATAAAGAACCTGGCACAACCTTAGAAAACTATACTGAAGATGGCCTAAAACGCATAAATAACCATGAATTATTAACTTGCGATTGTGAAATATTAGTTCCTGCAGCTCTTGAAAACCAGATAACAGAAAATGTTGCAAAAGAATTAAAAGCAACAATTGTGGTAGAGGGCGCAAATGGTCCTACATCAGCTGATGGTGATAAAATCCTTGCACAAAGAGGCATTAATGTTGTTCCAGACATACTTGCAAACGCTGGTGGTGTGGTTGTTTCTTACTTCGAGTGGGTACAAAACATCCAATCCATAACTTGGGACGAAGATGCAATTAATAAATACCTAACTAGAACTATGGATACTGCATTTGAAGAAGTATGGGAAACAGCAAAATCCAAGGAAACATCAATGAGAATGGCTGCTTACATGGTTGCTATTGGAAGAATTGTTAGTGCAAGAAACCTAAGAGGCGTATTCCCTTGATTTAAATTTCCTAAAAACGAGGGGGGGTATCCCCTCTTTTTTAGGCTTAAAATCAAAAAAAGGAGAGTTTTAGATATGATTAAATCTTTTAATGAATTAATAGCTATTGCTAAAAAACAAAGTTCGAAAACTATATGCGTCGTCAATGCTCACGATGAAGATGTTTTAAAATCTGCATCCATAGCATCTAATGAAAATATTGCTCGTAGCATATTAGTAGGAGATGCAAAAAAAATAAATGAAATATCAAGTCAAAAAGCTATTGACCTAAATAACTGCGAAATAATTAATGAATTAGACTATCAAAAAGCAATAAATTTAAGTGTAGGATTAGTAAGAGATAAAAAAGCAAAGATATTGATGAAGGGAAAAGTTCAAACACCAGATATAATGAAAGCTGTCTTAAACAAAGAAGAGGGTCTAAGAGATTCAAGCCTTTTATCTCATGTAGGTGTATTCGAATCACCTTGCTACCATAAGCTGCTTTTCGTAACAGATGGTGGCCTTAATATTGCACCAGATTTAGAAAAAAAAGCTGCTATAGTAAAAAACACTTTACCACTTGTAAATTCTTTTGGAATCGATTTCCCTAAAATTGCAGGGGTTTGCGCTATAGAAAATGTTAATACAAGTATGCCCTCTACAGTCGATGCAGCTCTTTTGTCTGTTATGAGTATAAGGGGACAATTAGGAAATTGTATTTTTGAGGGTCCATTAGCCTTAGACAATGCAGTTAGTGAGGATGCCGCTAAAACAAAAGGAATTAAAAGCAATATTGCAGGAGATGTAGATGTATTACTTGTTCCAAATATTGAGTCAGGAAATATTGCAGTAAAATCATTAACTTACTTAGGTAATGCAAAATTAGGCGGACTTGTTTTAGGCGCTAAATGCCCTATTGTTTTAACTTCAAGGGCTGACTCATATGAATCAAAACTTAACTCTATGGCTCTCGCAGTTATAATGAACTAAATATGCTATAAAGTTTTTAAAATAGAAAGGATTTTTTCAAATGCAAAATAAGCGCATAAATATATTTATAGGTCACTTTGGTAGCGGTAAAACAGAAGTTGCATTAAGCTTTTTAATGAATCGTTTTACTGATTTATCAAAAACTGCGATAGTTGATCTTGACATTGTAAATCCATTTTTCAGGGCATCTGATGCTCACGAAGTTTTAAAAAAACTTAATATAAGGCTCATAAAACCCATATATTCAAATACAAATATAGATGTACCCGCCCTACCACCTGACATTAATTCAGTTTTAGAGGACGAAAATATAAATGTGGCATTTGATGTGGGTGGTGATGATCTAGGTGCACGTGCTATATCTTGTTATAAAAACTCTATAGATAAACAAGATTATGAGCTCTTCTTTGTTGTAAATACAAATAGACCTTTAACTTCAAACAAAGAAAAAATTAAAGCAATGCTTCAAGAAATTGAAGCAACAACACGCTTAAAGGTTACCAAATTAGTAAATAACACCAATCTCTTGTCTGAAACAAAAGTTCATGATATCTTAGAAGGTAGTAAACTTGTAAAAGATATAGCTAATGAACATAAAATAAATTTTGCGTTTACTTGTGCCACAAAAAATTTAAAGGAAGAATTAGAACAAAAAAGTCAAGATTCAATCCTTATTCTTGATAATTTGATAACTCTTCCTTGGAAGAAGGGGTGATAATCATGGCGAAGGTAACAATTGATATTGAAAGATGTAAAGGTTGCAAGCTTTGTACTGGAGTTTGTCCTAAAAAAATAGTGGTTATGGATGATAAAATATTTAATTCTAAAGGCTTTCATCCTGCTAGTGTAACAGATATGGACGAATGTATAGGTTGTGCCTTTTGTGCAATTATTTGCCCAGACTGCGCTATAGAAGTTGAAAAGTAATATTTGGGTTTAATACATTTAAATTTAGATGTTAAAATTTGCATTTTGACACTTTATGTTTTAACGTCTAGAACATTTCTAACTGAATACTATTAATTTGGAGGTTTTTCAAATGGGAGAAAAATTATTAATGAAAGGAAATGAGGTTATAGCAGAAGCAGCTATTAGAGCAGGTTGTAGATGCTATTTTGGTTATCCTATCACCCCTCAATCCGAAATAGCAAACTATATGGCAAAAAGAATGCCAGAAGAGGGCGGGGTATTTCTTCAAGCAGAAAGTGAAGTTGCTGCCATAAACATGGTCTTTGGTGCAGGTGCTGCAGGTGCTAGGGTAATGACATCATCATCTAGCCCTGGAATAGCATTAAAGCAAGAAGGAATATCATATATCGCTGGTGCTGAAACTCCAGCTGTAATAGTGGACATCGTTAGAGGAGGTCCCGGACTTGGTGGAATACATGCCGCACAAAGCGATTATTTCATGTCAACACGTGGTGGTGGTCATGGTGACTATAGAACTGTTACAATCGCACCATCAAGCGTTCAAGAAATGTATGAATTGACTGTTAAATCATTTGACATAGCAGATAAATACAGAACCCCAGTAATTGTATGCGCTGATGGAATATTGGGTCAAATGATGGAGGTTGTAGACTTTAAGGATAAAGAAGAGATTCTAGACATTGAAAAACCATGGAGTTTAACAGGAACTAAAAGCAAAAGGGATGCTAATATAGTAAGCTCGGTTAAGATCGTGCCAGAAGACCTTGAAAAACACAACGCTTACCTACAAGAAAAATACAAGCAAATAAAACAAAACGAGGTAAGTTATGAAGATATTCAATGTGATGATGCTGAGCTTGTAATAGTTGCATATGGTTCCGCTGCAAGGATTGTATCAAGTGTAA
>CAZTHU010000203.1:0-4525 GCA_964613575.1 uncultured Eubacteriales bacterium
ACTAAAATGGTGATTCAAAAAACTCGAGGCAATTCTTAAATAATATGACCCTTATTAGCTAAGCTCCAGCGTTAAAGAGAAGTATTTTTTAAGAAAACTCACTATTAATGAAAAAAGGGGGAAAGCAATCATGGAAATTTGGTTTTATTTAATGCCTTTTTTCGGCATCATCGCATTAGCTTTCGCAGTTATGCACATCTGTAAGATCTTGAAACAATCAGAAGGTTCCCATAAAATGAAGGAAATCGCCTCTTACATCAACATAGGCTCCATGGCATTTCTAAAAAGAGAATACAAAATGCTTGCCCCTTTTGTCATTTTACTTTTTGCCCTTCTATGGTGGAAGCTAAACCTTCCAACTGCGATTTGCTTTATTTCTGGCGCACTTTGTTCTGGAATAGCTGGTTTCGTAGGAATGAGTATAGCTACACGTGCTAATGTCAGAACAGCCTGTGCCGCTGAAACCTGCCAAAACAAGGCTTTAGGAGTTGCCTATTACGGAGGTCTTGTAATGGGTTTATCTGTTGTAGGTTTAGGTATATTAGGTCTATCAATCCTATATCTTGTATTTGATGATATAGCAATGGTAACAGGCTTTGGATTAGGTGCTAGTTCGATCGCACTTTTCGCAAGAGTTGGTGGTGGAATATACACAAAGGCTGCAGATGTTGGTGCAGATCTCGTTGGGAAAGTGGAATCTGGGATTCCTGAAGATGATCCTAGAAACCCCGCAGTTATAGCCGATAATGTAGGCGATAACGTTGGTGACGTTGCAGGTATGGGAGCAGACCTTTTCGAATCCTACGTCGGGTCAATTATAGCGGCAATAACATTAGGCTTGCTGGTATACACAGAAAATGGAAACGGGGCTCTGTTCCCACTATTACTAGCAGGAATCGGTATAATAGCAACAATAATAGGGAGTCTTTTTGTAAAAGGTAAAAAAGGTTATAGTATACATACAGCCTTACGAATAGGTACATATGTTAGTGCAATAATTATAATAATCGCAAGCATTATATTAAGTTTTGTTCTTTTTAGAAACTTTGGTCCTTCTATAGCAATAATATCTGGTCTACTAGCAGGTATTTTAATAGGACAACTTACTGAATTTTATACTTCTAGTGATTATAAATCAGTTAAAAATATTGCACTACAATCTGAAACCGGATATGCAACAAACATTATATCTGGGCTTGCGGTTGGCATGAAAAGCACAGCTTTCATCATACTTGCTATTGCAGCCTCAATATTTTTAGCATTCCACTTTGCAGAAATGTATGGTATAGCTTTATCTGCGGTTGGAATGTTGGCAACGGCCGGAATGACCGTAGCTGTTGATGCTTATGGACCAATTGCCGATAATGCTGGCGGCATAGCACAAATGTCAGGTCTAAAAAAAGAGGTTAGAATGATAACAGACAAGCTTGATTCAGTAGGAAACACAACTGCTGCTATTGGTAAAGGTTTTGCAATAGGTTCTGCAGCACTTACAGCCTTAGCACTTTTTGGCTCATATGCTATAGCAACAGAACTTACAGCAATTGACGTACTTGATCACAAAGTAATCATAGGTATATTAATTGGTGGCATGTTACCATATCTATTCTCAGCACTTACAATGCAATCTGTCAGTAAAGCTGCAAATCAAATGATTGAAGAGGTTAGACGACAATTTTTACATATACCAGGAATTATTGAAGGTACAGGAAAGCCCGATTATTCTACCTGCATTGATATAAGTACTAAAGCTGCACTTCGGCAGATGGTTCTACCAGGACTTATTGCTGTAATGTCTCCATTAGCAGTGGGTCTCACTCTTGGTTCTGCAGCATTAGGCGGTCTTCTTGTGGGTTCCTTAGTGACCGGTGTTCTTATTGGAATTCAAATGGCAAACACAGGTGGCGCATGGGATAATGCAAAAAAATACATCGAAGAGGGTCATCACGGTGGTAAAACAGGGGACGCTCATAAAGCTTCTGTAGTTGGAGATACAGTGGGTGATCCATTCAAAGACACTAGCGGACCTTCTATAAATATACTAATTAAACTAATGGCTATAGTATCATTGGTATTTGCACCACTATTTATCGATAAACTATAATTTTGTTTTTAGTAAAAAAGCGGGGATTTTTTCTCCGCTTTTTTGCTAAGCACTTCACTACAAACCACTACCCTTAACAATTTTAGATTGATTTGGTTTAGCTACTTCTTTTATTTCACCTGACTTAGTTAAGGAATATTTAGCAAACAATGGACCAAATATTTCAGATAAAATAGCAGTAAATAAAATAGTGTTAAAAATTAATATACCAATTTGATCAGCACCTTCAAATTGCCTAGACGCTGAAAAAGCAAGTGCTAAAGCAACCCCTCCCTGCGGAAGAATCCCTAAACCTACATACCTTCTTATCTTATCATCTGATTTAGAAATTTTTGCCCCCCATGTAGCACCCGAAATTTTGCCCACTATTCTTGAAAACGTATAAACAAATGCTAGCAGTAAAAAACTAGATTCTAAAACACCATCAAATCTAATTTCTACACCTGCTAAAATGAAAAAGAAGGCATAAAGTGGTATAGTAAACGTATCTAGATATTCAGCTATTCCAAGGTTTTTCTTTGCAAAATTCCTATAAACAAACCCTATTGACATATTAGCAATCAAAGGTGACACGCCGAAATATTTTGAAATACCCAATCCTCCAACAATTGTGGCTAAGATAAGTAGTATCTTTTTTGTCTTGTCCTGTAGATTTGTAATAATATAAAGAGAAATACTCCCTATTAATGTCCCTATAAAAACGGCACCAAGAATTTTAAAAACTGGCACTAATAAGGAATTTACCATCGAAATTGACCCTTGTCCTGAATAAATGATATATGCTAATGGACTTACTAAACTATATATAAACAAAGCCATAGCAGCTCCAATACCAACCGTGGCCATGATTAAAGACGTGACGGGTCCATTTGCTTTATATTCATTTATTGTCATAACAGTCGTAGAAGGTGCCGTTACAGTCGCAATAACACCAAATATCAAAGCAAGATGCAAACTCTTACCAAGCGCAAGCAAAGCCAATGTTACAACTAAAAAAGTCATGCAAACTTGAAGTACTGTTATATAAGCAACGCTTTTACCCATTTTCTTTATAATCTTCACGGAAAGCTCACTTCCTACCGTAAAAGCTATAAACGCTAAAGTAATTTCAGATATAAACATCATACTCTCAGTAGTGTAGTAGTACCACTCCTTTTGTTCTATCGAAAAAAAGGGCAATAACCTCATTACGTTAACACTCAATAAAACTCCTAAAATTACATATCCAACAACACTTGGAAGTTTTAATTTCTTTGTCACAGAAACAACAAAAAAAGCACAAATCAAAAATATGCTCATTACATAAATCATGTTATCTATGGCATTATTCTCTAAAAGCCAATGACCAAATTCATTAACCTTTGAAGCAACATCTTGTTCCATTTTTTCACCCTCTATCGAAATTTTAACTACTTAACATTTACCAACACAATCTAATAAATAAAATAAAAGATCTGCCTGTGAAATATATCCCCTTAGCTTATTTTCATCATTTACAACAAAAACATATTGCTCTTCACTTTTAAGCATGACATCCGACATACTATCCATATAATCAAACTCTCTTACAACTTCTGATGTTTTGGACATAAAAGTGTGAACTTTCTTATCTTTTAATTCCTTCATGTTCTCCACCGCTAAATCTTCACCGTGTAACAACATATTCCCAATCATTAAACCAAATTCTTCTGGGATTACATTCTTTAATATATTTCTTGTACAAAAACTTCCTAATAAAGTATTTCCATCATCAACAACAGGAAAAACCGTCATCTCAGTCTTGTGCATAAACTCAATCACATGAGCTATCGTATCATCCCAATGTACAGAATTTAATGTCCTCATCATATAATCCTTTACTAAATTCATCACATACCACCTCTGCTATTAAATTTTTTCTAAATTAACTTTGTCAACTAAACACTCAACCGAACTTTTATCACTTAGAAAAACATCCTTAGACTGCATTATATCAATCGCGGCAGCCGCACCGTAAGTACAAGCCTTTAAAAAGTCAAACCCTTTTTTCAACACATAATCAATAAATGCAGCACTAAAAGCATCCCCTGATCCCAGATAACTCGCTAAACATAAATTTTTCAAGCTTAGCACATATACATCTTTACCCTGAAATAAAAGCTTATTGCATCCATACGGTATAATTACATGTTGCGCGCCATCTTCTATTAACTTTTTCCCAATTTTTTCATAATCATCCCTATTTAAAAGCTTCTGGCCAAATATTTCACTCTTTTGTTTAAAATATGGAGCAACAACCTTAGGCTGTTGCTCTAGAGCTAGGAGTATTTTATTTTCAGATGCATTTAAATAAACATCCTTTTTTTCTTCATTACATATTCTAATCATTATTTTATAAATATCTTCACCTATTCCCTTTGGAATAGAACCCGCAAGTAATAC
>CAZTHU010000204.1:0-4440 GCA_964613575.1 uncultured Eubacteriales bacterium
TAATAGTAGTGTTAAAGGTAATCAAAAGTCAAATGTTAGTCATATTCGAAAAAAACGCATTCATGATAGAACAAATACTAGAAAAACTTTGAATTTCGAGAAGAAACAAAGGCAGGATACTGTAGTGTATGAAAGAAAAAACGCTGATTTTTTTATATATTTAACTGTTTTGCTTCTTCTGTTTATAGGGACTATTATGGTAGTTAGCTCAACTGCTGCATATGCAGGTGATAGATGGGGTGATAGTTTTTATTTTATAAAGAGGCAAATTGTTTATATGTCAGTTGGTATTGCGGCTATGGTTGTTATGATGAATGTTGATTATAGAAAGCTTGGTAAAATCTCTCCAGTTTTACTCATTGTCAGCATATTGTTGCTTTTTATTGTCATGATACCGGGAATTGGGATAGAATTAAACGAAGCTAGACGATGGTTAGGTTTTGGGGGATTAACAATACAACCCACAGAGTTAACAAAGCTTGCAATGATTATTTTCGTTTCTCACAGTATTTATAAAAGAAGGAATAAAATGAAAAACTTTTTTGCAGGTATTATGCCTTATCTTCTTTTATTAGGTTTTGTAGCAGGTCTTGTAATGCAACAACCTCATTTTAGTGCAACAGTTGTTATTGGAGCTGTTACTATGATAATTCTATTTGCAGGTGGTGCTAAAATTAGTCACTTTGCTATACTTGGGTTTCCGATAGTAGCTTTAGGTAGTTATATGGTTTTTACCTCAAAGTATAGGATGAGAAGGCTTACTTCATTTTTAGATCCATGGTCTGATGCAACAGATGGTGGATATCAAATAATCCAGTCGCTTTTAGCTATAGGTTCGGGTGGATTATTTGGCAGAGGAGTTGGAAGGAGTATTCAAAAAAATCTCTACATACCTGAGCCTTATAATGACTTTATTTTTTCTATATTGGCAGAGGAATTTGGTTTTGTAGGTGTTTTCTTTGTTGTTTTACTTTTTGCATTTCTTATATGGAGGGGTTTTAAAGTAGCAGTTACTGCTCCAGATATGTTTGGGAGTTTACTAGCACTTGGGATAACGTCACTTATTGCAGTTCAAGTTATAATTAATATATCAGTTGTTACTTCTTCGATGCCTGTAACGGGTATGCCGCTACCGTTTTTTAGTTATGGAGGAACATCTTTAGTATTTTTATTAAGTGGTGTAGGGATTTTGTTAAATGTTTCAAGGTATGCAAAGTATGATAAAATTTAAGATTTAATAAGGGGGAGGAACTTTGAAGGTAATTATTTCAGGGGGAGGTACTGCAGGTCATATAAACCCAGGGATTGCTATTGCAAAAAAGATAATGGAAAAAGATAACGGCGCTCAGATAATTTTTGTAGGAACAAAGAAAGGGTTAGAAAATAAGCTTGTTCCACGGGAAGGGTTTGAATTAAAAACTATTCGTGTAAAGGGGTTTAGGCGAAAGCTATCGTTTGATACATTTGCAACGGTAAAAGAACTTTTTATTGGATTATCACAGGCTAAAAAACTTTTAAAAGAATTTAAGCCAGACATTGTTATTGGAACTGGCGGTTTTGTTTGTGGACCTATTTTGTTTTATGCAACGAGACTAAAAATTCCAACAATAATACATGAACAAAATGCGTTTCCAGGGGTTACAAATAGAATTTTGTCAAGATTTGTAGATGTGGTAGCAATAAGCTTTGAGGAATCTAGAGAGTATTTTAAGAGTGCTAAAAATGTTAAACTAACGGGAAACCCTATAAGACAAGAGCTTTTAGATGTTGACAGGGCTTTAGTAAAAAAGGATAGTAATTTTACTAATAAAGAAAAGAAAGCTTTGGTGTTTGGAGGTAGTAGAGGCGCTAAGGTTATAAATGATACTGTGGTGGATATGATAAAAATTCATTATAAAAAAGATTTTAGTATGATTTTTGCAACGGGTGAGGTTTTAAATGAAGAAGTTTTAGAAAAACTCAAAGACGTAGATGCTCCAAATATTGATATTGTGCCTTATATATATAACATGAAAGATGCTTTAGTTTCTGCTGATTTGGTCATTTGTAGATCAGGTGCTATAACAGTTTGTGAACTTGCAGCTGTTGGCATTCCTGCGATTTTGATACCGTCACCAAATGTTACTGCTAATCATCAAGAATATAATGCTAAGGTATTAGAAAATGCTGATGCAGGTGTTATTTTATTAGAAGAAGATTTAACACCTGAAAACTTATATAATAAAATTAAAGATTTGTTATCAAATAATAAGCTTTTGGATAATATGTCTAAAAATTGCAGGAAAGTAGCAGTACTTGATGCAAGTGAAAGGATGTATACTTTGGTACAAAATTTTGACAAGGCTTTGTAATTATGATATACTCAGTCCAAACTAATGATGGGGTGATGGCCATGAATGAAAAGCTTGACTTGTTAAAAATAAAGAAAAATATGGAAAGCTATGTTGGTGGCAAGATAAAACTTCGTGCAAATAAGGGAAGAAAAAAATCTTTTGTTCGAGAAGGAATATTAGAAAGTATGCATCAAAGTGTTTTTGTGGTCAATTTTGAAGGTGAAAGTAATGCCCAAAGAAGAATGTCTTTTATGTATATAGATGTTCTAACTAATGCTGTTGAAATATTGCCATGCAAAAATAGTGTTTCTTTTAATTGTGAGAATATAGAAAAACATTGATTTTTGAATAAGGAGAGGATTTTAAAGATGGTTCTTTTGGACAAAGTTTTTTTATTTAAAATAAAAGCTTTGATTATTTTTTGTGTTGCTTTTACTTTTTTTAGCGGATGTTCTGAAAATACTATGGAACTTGTATTTCATGAGGATGGAAGTGTTGAGTATAATGCGTATATTGGAATAGATAAAGAGATTATAAATGACGATATTTTTAGAGAATCATTTCAAAACTTTGAATATGTTGATAATCCTATGAAAAATCCTTACTTCTTTTTCGATGATTGGGGTGGAGATACTCATGACCTTTGGAGGAGACAAGTCGCTGGTGTTAGAACGTTTTTGTCAAGAAGAAGTAGAGATGATATTTATCCTGAGTATGTTTTAAGCGATCTTGTTTTCTTCTCGAAGGTTTTTACGGAAGTATTTGAGGAAATTTTAGGCTTTACAACATCGTTTTATGAAGATGACGAGATTATAGGTTTTGTTGCAAACAAAAGGTTTAGAGATGTAGATGCTTTTAAAAGATTCACAGATAATGCCTTGGATGAATTCAAAGACTCTTTCGGAGAGGTGTCTTATGAGGATGATACCTGGGTAGATGATTTTGATATAGTTAGAGAGGTTACATATTCAATTATACTCTATAGTGATAGGATTATTAATCGCATAAATATTGATGATGACCAGATTAGTATCAATATAGATAATGTAGCACATGAACTTAGTATTTATGAAATAAGAAATCTTCTTACAATTATTGAAGAGGATGAAAGATTTTCATTTCCAGAAGATTTGCTTCAGCGATTCGAAGGTAATCTAAGGCTTAGGACATATATGCCTGTAGAAAGGCACAATGCACCAATTATTTCAGACGATAAAATGAATCTAGAATGGGATTTAATAAATTCACTTTTAATAAGTATGCACATGGAGCCTCAAGAAGAAGACAGAGAACCTGAAAAAGGTGTTTTTGGTACGGTTTTTCTGCTTGTGTTACTAGCTTTAGTTATTATAGGGATAGTTGTGTACTTAGACACTAAGAAAAACCCCGAAAATGGTATATTATCTAAGTTTAAAAAGAAAGGCTGGTAATGTAAAAATGTTTTAATGTATATTAATAGGATGTTGCTACGTCGTTCGTATACGTAATGACAGTTCAATAAACTAAACTTGCTATTTTTTGCTCAAAGACTTCAATAATTCACAGAACATTTCAATTGTATATTTCTGAGGTTGTTTTAAATGAATCCTCATAGTTTTATTTCCTTCTATTCCTTTTAAATCATAAAGCCCCTTTACACTAACTTTAAAAAATGGTCTTTCAAAATGAGCAAAATACTGTATTTCTTCTTCTTTTCCAAGTTTGAAGATTAACTCTTTTTTTATTACAGAAGAAAATAGCAATTCTTTAATTACTGTTCCATCAAAACAATTATCAATATGCTTTATTTCTATGATTCTCATAGTTTATCACCCATAAAAACTATTTGCTCAATTGCACTTTTAAATTTTTGTATTTCTAAATCTGTTGTAAATATTGATGGACTTACCCTCACACATCCACCTTTGGATGTTCCTATATATTTATGAATAAGTGGTGCACAATGCAATCCTGTCCTTACAATTATACCATAATTTTTTTCTAAAATATAACCAACATCCTCTGGCTCAATTCCTTTTATATTAAATGACAGAATAGTTGTTAATTGTCCACTTTCTTTATTAGGATATAAAACTACCTCACTAAATTGAGACAAAAATTCTCGCAT
>CAZTHU010000205.1:0-4433 GCA_964613575.1 uncultured Eubacteriales bacterium
TGCCTATTTTTATCAATTTTTTTCAACTTTGCCTACTTAAATTATACACTTACAAAAAAAGTTAAAATTTTAATGAAAATTTTAACTTGTATATATTTTTTTATTTTGCGAACAATTTATATAACAAAAATTTTTATGTGGTGATTATTATGATAAAATTTATATTTCTTTCTTTAGCTGTACTCACGCTTTTAACAGGCTGTACAACTGGTGCTACTCCTGGCACTCCAACACCTGATGATAGAGAACCAATCCAAGATCAAACCCCTCAAGACGATACAAGGATCTTGGAGCAAGAGCGCGATAGGGACTTAGGAGAAACAACTCGCGAAAGAGTAGATGAGGCAATTCCAGATATTGACAATAATCTTCCTAGAACCGACGATGTAGATACTCCTATGCCAAGATCAGATGATCTCCAAACACCCACAATGCCTGGCGTTGACATGGATAAACACTCACCCGGAACCGATGTAGACAGAGCACCACTAGCTGACAGGGTAAGATAACAAAAAAATGTGTCAAGAACAAACTTGGCACATTTTTTATGAAAAATATAGCTTTTTAACTAAAAAGATGATAAAATTTATTTGCTTTTGTTATACAATAGCATTAATTATCATACAAAGGGGCTGAAATTATTATGCGTACATTAAAATTAACCACTAACCTTATGTTGATTTTATCCATCATCTTAATAGCTACTTTAGCAGCATCCGGCTATATCGAAATACCTGCAAAAACCGCAATACTTATAGAGGCAGAAACAGGACAAGTTTTATTTGAAAAAAATCCTGATGAACCTCTCCCACCTGCTAGTATAACAAAAATAATGACCCTATTAATTGCTTTTGAAGCATTAGAATCTGGTCAAGCAAACCTAGATGATATGGTCACAGTATCTGAAAATGCTTTTAAAGGTGACACAAACGAGTCTATGATGTACTTAAATATTGGACAGGAAGTCTCATACGAAGATTTATTGAAAGGTATTTCTATTGTATCTGCTAATGATGGATGCATTGCAATAGCTGAACATCTTTATGGTAGTGAGTCTGCATTTGTCTCTGCAATGAATAAAAAAGCACAAGAAATCGGGCTTACCAATAGCCAGTTTCAAAACTCAACTGGCATGCCCGCTGACGATCATTTCATGAGCGCTCGTGATATTGCAAATCTTTCAAGATATTTTATAAATAAATTCCCCAAAATATTAAAATATGAAAGTCAAAGTTCATTTACATTTCAACCAGATGGAAGCCCTGAGCCCATAACACAAAATAATAGAAACCCACTATTAGGACGATTCGATGGTGCAGATGGTCTTAAAACTGGATGGACAACACAAGCTGGTTACTGCCTTGCCGGGACAGCTAAACAAGGTGATATCCGTTTAATATCAGCAGTTTTAAAAACAGATTCTGATGAAGAACGCTTTGCAGCATCAAGAATCTTATTAAACCATGGATTTAACAATTTTTTAATGGAAGACATTATCGAAGAGGGTGAAATAGTAAGTTCCGTATCTATTAAGAATTCTAAACAAAAAGATGTTAGTGTAAAAACAAATACAAGCACTTCTGCAATTTTATCTAATGACACAAGGGATAAAATAGAAAAAAACATTACCTTAAATGAAGATTTAGAGGCACCAATACCTAAAAATACAGTAGTTGGTAATCTACAGATATCAGTAGATGGTCAACATATCTCAACCATAGACCTTGTAACGACGCAAGAAGCAACCCGCGTAAATATCTTTGTAAGATTTTTCAGATACTTACTAAGCTTATTCGGTATAGAATAGTATACTCACCCTAACTAATTGTTACGAAATTATTACGAGTATATAACTTTCATTTTACTTTAAAGGATTTACTACCCTTTGTCTAGAATTAATGGTAAACTAATTCTAAAATAATTCAAAGGGTGTGTTTTTTATGAAAAAATCTTTTCTAAAAATATTTACACTTTCGCTATGCATTATATTTTTATTGCAAGTATCTTTACATCACTTTACAACAAGTCTTAACGAAACTGATGAAATCTCAATCGTGATAAACGGAAAATCAATTAGTCTAGACACCGCTCCAGTAATCGTAAACGGACGTACCCTTGTTCCTGCAAGAAGTGTTTTTGAGCACTTAAGCGCTAATGTTACATGGAATGATAGGTTTCAAATTGTAACAATAACCCTAGACGAAAAAGAAATAGAGCTTGCAATAGATATAAAAAGGGCAAAAATAAATAGGGAAAATGTTCCACTTGAGGTTGCACCTAAAATTATCAACAATAGAACAATGATACCTCTTCGTTTTGTTGGAGAAGCTCTTAACATGAATGTAGACTGGAATTCAAATCAAAAGCTTATAACAATGAACTCCATTTCAAATATTAAAGAGATCAACCTTACCAAAGAAGGAAAAAACGCCATCATTAGCATAAATTCTAGTAATCAACCAAATTATAAAGAAATGGTTCTAGCTCCTAATAACATTAGTCCCGACAGACTCGTCTTAGATCTTCTAGATTCAAGAATTAAAGATCTTCCAGAGCAACTTGAAGTATACGAGTACCCTATAATAGCAATAAGAACCTCCCAATTAGACGAGCTAACTGCAAAAAAAACCAATAGACCAAAAGACACTGTTCGTATAGTTTTTGATCTAGCAGAAAAATCAACTTTTGAGATAAGAGAATTAGATAAAAAGCTAGCTGTTTCTATTTCGCTTGAAGATGCCCCAAAAAACTTTAGACCCATCGATCAAAGTCGTGGTAGCTTAGACAGAGAAAAAGATATCGAACATATAAATCAAGAACAAGACACAGATGATATCAAGCAGAATATAAGTGATAATGATGACCAAGAAAAAACAATCACAGAGGAATTACCCAAAGAGTCATCAATAAACAAGGATGTAGCTAAAGACAATGAAAAAACTGATAAACTAGAAGATACAGAAAAACCAGAAGATACATATATCTTCAAAGACAATTATGATATTCTTTATACAAAACCTCCAGTACAAATCTTTGGGGATATTGAATACCATAATTTTATGGATAGGGTTGCTATCGTTATTAATAACTCTAAGCTCACTGATGGAAGACGAGAATTAGAAAAGCTTTATACATCCTCTTACTCTCAAAATCCAAAGCAATTTACTATCGAGTTTGATAAAGATAAAGCAAATCTTAATGCAAAAACAATAGAAATTTACGATGAATTTATAAATACAATCCAAATAGAAAATAGAAATAACAAGACAAAGCTTATCATAAATACTACAAAAAAGTATATCTATAACGTTTTTTCGCGTTCCAAACTAGAGGACACAGCAATAACACTGCTAAAACCGAATTCAAATAAGGAAAGACTTGTTATAATCGACCCAGGTCATGGAGGTTATGACTCTGGTGCAATAGTTGAAGCATTCACAGAAAAAGAGCTTAACCTAGACATGGCAATAAGGCTTAAAGAAATTTTAGACGATCGTAATATACCAAGTTATATGTTAAGATCAGATGATGCGTTTTTAGATCTATATGAGCGTGCTTATATTGCTAATAAACTAAATGCATCTCTATTTTTAAGCATACACAATAATGCGTATCTAGCCGCCACACGAGGTTCAGAAACCCTTTACTATGGACTCCCACCAACCAACAGATTTGTGGGAGAAGATTTTGCAAGACACGTACAAAATGAACTTGTTCAAACATTAGGCACTGTAAACAGAGGTCTTATTAACAGATCTAACCTTGTTGTTCTAAGAGAGACATCAATGCCTGCAGCTCTTGCCGAAATAGCATTTATGACAAACGAACACGATCGCAACCTTTTAAAAAATCCAGCATTTAGACAAGCATCTGCAATTGCCATGGCAAATGCAATAGAAAAGTCACTAGAAAGCATGGGAAAATAGAAAAAACCGAAACAAACATTCAAATCTCTTGCATCATTAACCCCTGTAGCATAGAATTGTATGGATGGTTAACTTCTGTAGCGGAGAATTTATTCTCCGCTTTTTTCAGTTTTCTTTCACCCTTTTTTTCTTATAACATACTATAATATAAAAGATTTATCTTATAGGAGGCTATTATGTCTAGACTTTTAAGTAGATTATGTATGGATGACTGTGGTATTTTGTTCTTTATAATCGTTTTTCTTCTACTATTCTATGGAACGGGTACTACATCATTAAGAAGCGCAACTGCAGAAGAAGAATAGCTATTTTGATTTAAAGCAAACACAAAAAAGGTTGTGATCTTATGTGCAAGAGCTATTGGGGCAAAGATTGGTGGATATGGATAATTGTCATAGCAATAATTCTGTTTTGCTTTGACGATTGCCACCACCCAAGATGTTAACTGATCTAGTCAAATGAGGTGACGGTTCCTGAGGTGCGAACAGGGGGACGGTTCCTGCGTTT
>CAZTHU010000206.1:0-4429 GCA_964613575.1 uncultured Eubacteriales bacterium
GAAACAAACGTTCAATTTGCTCAGCTTATATCACCTAATGAAATTATTGCATTAGTAACACTAAATGTAAAGGTCGCGGAAACTGAAGGGATGGTAAATATTTGTATCCCTCATATGGTTGTTGAGCCAATTGTTCCTAAACTAAGTACAAAGTTTTGGTTTGCAACAAACGAAAATGTTACAAAAAGTGAGTACAAGGAAACCATTAATTCGAAGATTCAAAAAACATATGTTCCGATAAAGGCTATTTTGGGCAATACGGATATAACGGTTGACGAGTTTTTACAGCTTTCAAAGGGAGATGTCTTGCTTTTAGATAAAAAGGTAGATACTGATATTTCTGTGTCGGTGGGGGATTTATTAAAGTTCTATGCCAAACCAGGTGTTAAAAAAAATAAGCTTGCATTAAAGATAAATAAGGTGCTTACGAGAGAGGAGGAGTAGCTAGTGGGAGATGATTTTATTTCTCAAGAGGAGATTGATGCACTACTAAACGGAGATAGTTTAGATAATTCTAATGATTCTAAAGATCAAGAAAGTACAGGAGAACTTACTAATTCAGAGATGGATGCTTTAGGAGAGTTAGGTAACATAGGTATGGGGGCATCAGCGACCACATTATCAAGTATATTAGGCAAAAAAGTAGAAATAACTACACCTAGCTTGAAAACAATGACTTTATCAAAACTAAAAGAAGAATATAGTGGTGATTATGTTGCTGTTAAAGTTGAATACGCAAAAGGTATTATAGGTGTAAATTATTTGCTTTTAAACCAGATAGATGCAAAGATAATAACTGATTTAATGATGGGTGGAGATGGTAGCAATATAGAAGGAGAGATTGCAGAACTTCATCTAAGTGCGATTGGTGAGGCTATGAATCAAATGATTGGTTCTGCAGCAACTTCTTTAGCACAAGTTTTGAATACAGAAATAGATATTTCGCCACCGTCTGCACAACTTATTAATGCTAGCGATGAAGATTGGGGATTAGAGGGGATATCGGAGAACGAGCCTTTTGTTGTGACTGTTTTTAAAATGCAAGTCGAAGGCCTAATTGATAGCCAAGTTTTTCAGGTACAGTCTTTTGAATTTGCAAAGGAACAGTCGGAAAAATTATTGTCTATGATGGTTCCAGAAGAGAAGGAAGAACCCAAAAAAGAAGAACAAAAATCATCAGTAGGTAATCAAGATTCTGGGTCAAAAAATCAAGCTGATAATGGTGTTAATAGCTTAGAGCATGAGTCAAGCTTTCAAAATCCAGTACATGAAGCGCAAAAAAGCAATGATAATTCAAATAATTCTAATAATAAATTTATTGATGTTCAGCCAGCAAACTTTCAAGCATTTGATGAAGGGAAGATTTATTTAGATAAGAAAAACGTGGATCTTATAATGGACGTTCCTTTGCAGGTTTCTGTTGAACTAGGTAGAACTAAAAGGCTTATAAAGGATATATTAGAGTTTGGGTCTGGAAGCATTGTAGAACTAGAAAAGCTTGCAGAAGAGCCTGTAGATATATTAGTAAATGGGAAAATTGTTGCAAAGGGTGAGGTTGTGGTAATTGATGAGAATTTTGGGGTTAGAATCACAGAAATTATTCAAAATGCACTTTGTGTTTAAAGTTTTTTTATGATAAAATACTTTTTGATATAGCATAAAGTTTATACTTAAGGAGGATGAAGATGGGTAAGAAAATACTTATTGTTGATGATGCAGCATTTATGAGGATGATGATAAAAGATATAATAACAAAAAATGGGTTTGAATTTGCTGGAGAAGCAGAAAACGGAGCTATTGCTTTGGAAAGGTATAAAGAAACCAGCCCAGACTTAGTGATTTTGGATATTACTATGCCTGAGATGGATGGGCTTACTGCGCTTAAAGAAATTAAAAAGATTGATTCTACTGCAAATGTAATTATGTGTTCGGCAATGGGGCAGCAGGCTATGGTTATAGAATCTATTCAAGCCGGCGCAAAGGATTTTATTGTTAAGCCTTTTCAAGCTGACAGGGTTTTGGAGGCTATTAAAAAAGCTGTAGGATAGGTTTTTGAATTGGGGGGATTGTTGTGGATATGTGGCTTTCATTTATGTTTGCTATGGGTGTATTTGGTGTTGTCTTATTTTTAGGGTATGTTACGACTAAGTTGGTCGGCGGGAAAGCGGGAAAAATGATGCGAGGTAAAAATATGAATGTTGTTGAATCTATTTCTTTAGGTATGGATAAACAAATTCATTTGGTGAAAGTTGGAGAAAAGTTTATTGTGCTTTCAACTTCTGGTAAAAACATTCAGATGCTTACAGAGTTAAGTCCTGAACAAATGGGAGAGGTAGTGGCTGAAAATACTACTGAAAATCAGGCACAACAGTTTAAAGAAATATTTGATAAGTATGTAGGTGGGGTTGGAAAAAGATTTAGCGGTGCGAAAAAGGAGTATAAAAAAGATAAGGATGTGGATTATTTTAGTAAAGACAATAAAAGAATAAGTAAAAACTTACAAAACATAAAGGCAATTAATAAAAAACTAAAGAAAAGTTTTAGAGATGCTGAGGATGAGATTGTTTATGAAAATGGGAGTTAAAAAGAAGATAGTAGGATTTTTTAAGAGAAAAAAACTAGTGTCAATTTTCGTTTTGCTGTTTAGTTTTGTATTGCTAAGTAGTTACGTGTTTTCTACTGAAAATATTCCATTGCCAAGAGTTGGTGTGGATTTTGAAACCACTGCTGATCCCCAAGAAGTTTCCTCTAGCATACAGATACTATTACTTCTAACCATTTTATCCATAGCTCCTTCTATTTTAATAATGATGACATCTTTTACGCGAATAATTATAGTTTTATCTTTTTTAAGAAATGCGTTAGGAACCCAACAAATGCCACCTAATCAGGTTTTGGCGGGACTTGCGCTTTTTTTAACTCTTTTTGTAATGAGTCCTGTTTTATCACAAATATATGAAGATAGCTATACACCCTATGTAGATGGTCAGATAGAACAAGCACAAGCTCTAGAGAGTGCTGGGGATACTATAAAACAATTTATGGTTGGGCAGACAAATATTGAAGATTTGGCGCTTTTTGTAGATTTGTCTGGAATGGAGTTTGAGATTGCAGATGATGAGTTACATAAATTACCACTTAGAATTGTTATCCCGTCATTTATGATAAGTGAGCTTAGCACAGCTTTTAAGATGGGGTTTTTCATATATATCCCGTTTTTAGTTATAGATATGGTTATCGCAAGTACTTTGATGTCTATGGGTATGATGATGGTGCCTCCTGTAATGATATCTATGCCGTTTAAGGTGTTGTTATTTATTATGGTGGGGGGATGGAATATTGTAACTCAGACGATTATGAACTCGTTTATGCGATGATTCGTGGGAGGTATGTTATGGATCAGGGAATGGTGTTAGATTTTGGTCAAAGAGCGTTACTTACAATTATATATGTTGCAGCACCGATACTTGGGCTTAGTCTTTTTGTTGGTCTTGCAGTGAGTGTGTTCCAGGCAACTACACAAATACAAGAACAAACCCTTGCATTTGTGCCTAAAATATTGTCGGTGTTACTGGGGATTTCTATTTTTGGGGCGTGGATGCTTAGAATTCTGATTGAGTTTATGAGCGATGTTTTTGTAAATATGAATTTTTATATAAGTTAAGGAGTTGGAGTGGGTGGTTTAGGTGGAAATTAATTATTTAGAATTTATTTTAACCTTTCAGGTTTTCTTTCTTGTTTTGATAAGGGTTACGGGTATGTTTGTTATTGCACCTATATTTGGCAGGCAAAACATGCCTCCTTATTATAAAATAGGCTTTTCTTTCTTTGTTGCACTAATAATTACAAATACTATTCCTGTTGATAGGCTTATGACGTTTAATAGTGTATGGGAATATGCGCCTTTGATTTTACAAGAGTTTTTAGTGGGATTAATATTAGGCTATATTGGGTATTTGGTTTTTGCGAGTGTTTACATAGCGGGTCAGCTAATTGATATGAAAATTGGATTTGGTATTGTTAATATTGTGGACCCTATGACGAACATACAGGTTCCGATAACGGCAAACTTTTACACGACTACAACCATGCTTATTTTTTTAATAAGTGGTGGTCATCATATTTTGATAAATGCTCTTCATGAAAGCTATGCATTGGTAGGGCTAGGACAAGCAAGCTTTACATCGCTATTACTAGATGATGTTTTAAGGTTATTTGGGAGTGTTTTTTCTATAGGTTTTAAAATTGCAGCACCTATTATAGGGGCAGTGATGGTTGCAGATATTGCTCTTGGGATTATAACTAAAACGGTTCCTCAACTAAATGTATTTGTTGTTGGTATGCCGCTTAAAATTCTTCTAGGGCTTATTATTATATTTATAACGGTACCAAGCTTTATAGGAATTGTGGATTTTATGATAAGAGGAAT
>CAZTHU010000207.1:0-4412 GCA_964613575.1 uncultured Eubacteriales bacterium
AAAAATATATATATGCTAATACCAATACTCCTATCATTATCTTTTTTTGTTTCGGCGTAAAACTCATCCTCAATCACCTCCTCCTGTTACAACTTCAAAATTAAATGTAAATTCATCATTACCACCAAGCGTTATGCTCGTATTATCATCCACTTCAAAAAATCTAAATCTTTCTGCCCTAGTTAAAATTTCTCCTATTTGAACACTTTCTACAATAGTTCCATTTATAGTAACATTAGAGCCATCATGATTTAAAGATGTTATCGTTGCTCCCTGCGGTAAAATAGACTTTATTGCCACAAATACCTCACTTGCAGAAACAACATTTCTGTCAACAAAAGACATTAAATTAACCTTTTCTCCTATTACCTCTTCAATTACTTCTATTTCTTCGTTAACCTCATATACCTCATCAAACTTACCACTTTGTATTGTAGATCTCACATTTTGATATCTGCTTTCTAGGTACTTATTGTATAAAACCGGTGCAAAGAAAACAACTGCTAATACAAATGCAATCCCTATAATAGCCAAAACCATCTTCGGGTCTAACTTGTCCCTAAAGTCAGAACCACCTCCATCTTTCTTATTTTCTTTGTCTTTTTTCATGTCATCTGGTAATAAATTTATGTCCTTCAAACCTACACCTCCTAACTATTTTAATATTATATTTCTAAATTTTTACAACTTCCAATTTTTTAAATGCAGTCATGAACCCCTCTACGGGCTTACGTAATCCACATCAAATTCCTTGTAAACATAATCAAAATGCCATTCTATAGGTCTTATAATATTTCTTGTTCTAAATAAGCCCCTATTTACAGGTATAGGAATAATTCTAAGCCACAATTTTTCTTGAGAGTCCCAGTAAAATATTCCTGTTTCAGGCTCAGCGTCATCTTTATAGTTTCCTTTCTCGTCTTTTGCATATATATTTCTCATAACAGGATCTGGTCTATCACCTATATCCATATCATCTATAAAATCTTCTGTCATATCAGCTACATTCATTACATAAAGATCATATACAGTAGGTCTATCATCAGCATCAGCAAAATCATAATAATAAGGGTGATCACTACTATCATCGTCTATCTCTACAAACTCCCATCTAGTATGAAATGCCTCTTCCGCTAGCAATTCTGCAATAAAATCCTCATCATATGGTGGGTTCGTTCTTTCTTCAATTTCGCTATATTCGTTCTCTAAGTCAAATGAATCTCTATACTCATCATCATAATCTATTGCCCCCTCAGACGGAGCATACTTTAATTCCACAGCTAAAGCCATTATAGGAGAACCTGTAGTACTATCATCATGTATCAACTTAACCTCTCTTGCCATTTCATACTGACGCCTAAAACTTATGTATGTCGTATTTATGTTCGTTTGTTGCTCTAGATATCTAGAACCCGTTATATAGTCTTGTAAGCCATACATAAATATTACGGCAACTATTGGAGTCGCTACACCGATAAGAGCAATAGTTACTAAAATTTCAACTAGCGAAATACCTTTGTTATTTCTAATCATATACTCACCCCTGTAGTAGTTGGTTCAGCTTTACATCACATATTTTCAATGTTTTCATAAATACTTAGCATTGGCAATAGAATACTTAACACTATAAATCCTACAATTATTGCCATGCCAATCATTACAACTGGCTCTATCAATGAAGTTGCTTGTTGAAGCCCTGTTTCAACTTCTTCATCATAGTAATCAGCACATTTATCTAAAGAAAAGTCAAGCTCCCCAGATTCTTCACCAATTTTCACCATTGAAGTAACCATTACTGGGAAAAACTTCGTCTTTTGCAATGGCCCAAAAAGCCCTTTCCCTTTTTTAATATCCTCAGTTACACCTACTATCTTTTCTTTAACAACAGTATTTCCTATGATTTTTTGAATTACTTCCATAGATTGAATAAGCAAAACTCCACTTGCAAGCAAAACGCTTAGGGTCCTTGTAAATCTTGCGGTAACAATCTTTACTGTTAGATTTCCTATAACTGGTACTTTAAGCAATAAACTGTGCACAAAGTATTTCCCATCTCTTGTTTTCATAATAGACTTTATAGCAAAAAATACTGCAACAATAACCGCTATTATCCTAAATAAATTATCAACCAAAAAGTCACTTACCCAAATAAGAATTACCGTAGTTTGGGGTAGATCTACATTAAAATCATCAAGAATTTGAACAAAATCAGGAACAACCCTAATCATAAGCACCGCAATAACCAGTGTTGCAACTATGGATACAATAATAGGATATGTTAAGCTTGCCTTGATTTTCCTGTTTAATTTTGTCTCTTTTTCATATGTTTCGGCCATTCTAGCAAACACCTCTTCAAGCTGTCCACTTATCTCCCCTGCTTCTACCATATTAATCAAAAGCTCTGGGAATACTTTTTTATGTTGTTTCATACAATTTGAAAGAGAGATCCCTTTTTGCATTCCCTCATAGATATTATTTAAAACTCTCCTTAACGTTGGATTTGTTGACTGTGTTTTTAATACATCTAAAGCTGTAGCTATAGGTACACCAGCTTGAAGTATTATAGCAAATTGCCTACAAAACATAGACAAATCTTTAACCCCAATTCTAGGACTTAAAAAATTTATCTCTAAGCTCTTTTTCTTCTCTTGAACATCATATGGATTATATCCTTTTTCTTTAAGCAATGCCTTTAGCGCTTCTGCACTCTCTGCCCTCATTTCACCTTCTGTTATCTTTCCCATCTCAGACTTAACCCTATAGGTAAATGTTTTCATACGCTCACCATCCTTACACCATCAATATTTTTCTAAAATTATCATAATCAACGGCATAAGATGCCGCGGTATTATAATCTATTAAGCCATCTTTATAAAGCTCTGCTAATGAAGAGTCCATAGAATACATTCCAAACTCTCCACCTGTATGAATACATGTATTTATTTGTGCAGTCTTTCCTTCTCTTATAAGATTTGCTATAGCAGGATTCATCATCATAACTTCAGTTGCAACCGTTCTACTAGCTTCATCCTTTGTAAGTAGTAGTTGCTGTGACAAAATAGATACAACAACGGTAGATAGCTGATTTCTTACCTGTGGTTGCTGATGAGGCGGAAATACGTCTATAATCCTATCTATTGTCTTAGCTGAGCCAACTGTGTGGAGTGTAGATAAAACTAAATGCCCTGTCTCTGCCGCAGTAAGTGCAGTTGAGATTGTCTCTTGGTCTCTCATCTCCCCTAACAAAATCACATCAGGATCTTCTCTAAGCGCCGCCCGTAAAGCTTTGGGAAAACTCATTGTATCAGTACCAACCTCTCTTTGTACAACAATGCTCTCCTTATGCTGATGCGTATACTCTATTGGATCTTCTAATGTTATTACATGTTCTCTTCTATTTCTGTTAATATAATCTATAAAAGATGCCAGCGTAGTAGATTTACCACTACCAGTAGGTCCTGTAACTAAAATAAGACCCCTTCTTTTTGTGGCTAACGATTTTAATATATTTGGAAGCTTTAGCTCTTCCATCGTTGGTATTTTTGTAGGTATAACCCTAAAAGCAATTGAACAAGTTCCTCTTTGCTTAAATACATTAACCCTGAACCTACAAATTCCTGGCAAAGCATACGCTACGTCAACCTCTCCAAGTTCTAAAAAGGTCTCATAATTTTTTTGTGTCAAACACTGTTTTGCTAGTATTATAGCATCCTGTGGTGATATGCTTTTATCACCTAATGTAACCAATTCCCCATTAATTCTGAAAATAGGGGGCAAACCCACAGATACATGTATATCAGATGCTTTTTTTTCTAATGACTTTTCTAGTAATTGATTAAGTTCCATCAAAACCCTCCTATATGTCAGAATGAGCAATTCTTAGCATTTCTTCTATTGTCGTAACACCAGCTTTAATAAGCCTTGTACAATTATCTGCTAAGGTCTTCATTCCATTTTTGACCGCAACATCCTTTAACTCATCTGATGTAGCATTTTTTGTTATCATATCATGAAGTTCTCGGCTTAACGTCATTACTTCGTGAACTGCAATCCTTCCCTTATATCCAAGATCATTGCATTCCTCACAACCAACAGGTTCATAAACTCTTATATCTTCATCATCTTTTAGTTTTAATATCTTTCTTTCATTTATATCTGGAACCTTTTCTCTTTTACATGACTTACAAAGACGTCTTACCAACCTTTGTGCAATTATACCTACAACAGAAGACGATATAAGGTACGGTTCAATACCCATATCTATAACCCTTGACACCGTACTAGGTGCATCATTTGTATGTAGCGTGCTTAATACTAAGTGACCAGTTATCGCAGCCCTAACTGCAATCTCTGCTGTTTCACCATCCCTAATCTCTCCAAGCATTATAATATCGGGGTCTTGTCTCAAAAAC
>CAZTHU010000208.1:0-4390 GCA_964613575.1 uncultured Eubacteriales bacterium
TACTTTGTTACAGTTTAATTCTTTAGCGATGTTATTTAGTGCTCCACGACGTAAATTTGCGCATAAAGAACATGGGTTTTTATCATGCTTGGAGTTGTAAACAATTTGACCTATAACTGTTTGTTCTACATGCAAGGGAATGTTTATTTTTGCGCATAAATCTTTTAATGGCGAAAAATCTGTAGGGTCTATGCCTGCGTCAAGTGATATCGCATGTATGGTAAATTCTTGTGGGTAGAATTTTTGAAGCTCTGCTAAAAGTACTAATAAGGTTACGCTATCTTTTCCGCCAGACACCCCTATTGCAATTTTATCACCCTTTTCAATCATCTTATAGTCATCGATTGCCTTTCTAAGTTTGCTTAGCATTTTTTTTGTAGTATACAATTTTTCACCTTCCTTATAGTATCTCATCTTAGAGCTATTATAATGCAAGATGATTTTTAATGCAATAGCTAGTAATAAGAAGGAAAATAAAGGTTAGAGGTTTTAATTTAAATTAAAAAGGATAGATTGGACTTGAACTAAAATAGTTGATGATTTAGAATATCTTAGTAAGATAAGTAATTGTATTTTCGGGGTGTAGCGCAGTTGGTAGCGCACGTGGTTTGGGACCATGGGGCCGGGAGTTCAAGTCTTCTCACCCCGACTAAAAAAATCAAGAGAGCAAAAAACTACTAGATCTAGTAGTTTTTTTGCTCTCTTGATTTTTTTATATGTTGCGATGTGACGGTTGAATGTATGTGATGCCGTTTTTTTATCAATACCTGTGTGAACAGTAGACCAGTAACGAGCAGCAACTTTGAATATGTAAACCTGGCATTGACAAACTCTGATTATTTTGATATAATTTTCTATGCTATGTATAGTTAGCTTTAACTTAATTAATTATTTTTATTTGGAGATGTCTATGAATAAAGAAATTTTGAAAAGAAAAGAATCATTTATCATTACTGCGATTCAAACTTTAGATGAATTAGGCGTGCAAGGCTTAACAACTAGAGAGCTTGCAAAAAGGGAAGGTGTTTCAGAGCCTGCCTTGTACAGACAGTTTAATAGTAAGGATGATATAATTCTTGCTGTTGTAGAAGAGTTTGCTAAGTATGATAGTAATATAATTAACACGATTTTAGAAAACGATATGAGCTTTATGGACGGTATACTCTATTTTGCAGGAACTTACTCTGATTATTATCAAGGATATTCTCAAATTGCTAGCGTAATGTATTCTTCTGACTTTTATAGAAATAGTAAAGAGGCTAATGAAAAGATGAAGATTGTTTTTGAAAAAAGGTTTAATTTTATCAAAAGTTTTATAGAGAAAGCTGAACAAAAAGAGGAGATTAAATTTGAAATTTCTTCTGAAGAGTTAGCAGATATAATATTAGGGATAATTCATTCTATTACGTATTTTTGGAAAACTAGAGATAGCTCTGAAAATTTGAAAGGGAAAATAAGTCGTTCTTTAGAATTTGTTTTAAAAAATTAACTAGAGGAGTGGGTTCTTTTGCTAATTATTAAGGAAAAAGAATTTAGTGATCTTGTTTCTTATCTGAAAGACAATTACGGTATTAATTTAAGTCAGAAGAAGACTTTGATAGAGGGAAGATTAAGTAATCATATCGCTGATAAAGGTTACTCTGATTTTAGTGAATACTTGAATTTTTTATTCTCAGATAAGACAGGAAAAGAGATGGGTGTCCTTATTAATAAGTTAACTACAAATCATACATTTTTTCTTAGAGAGCCTAAACATTATGACTTTTTAAGAGATAGTATACTGCCTACTTTAACCCAAAATATTAGAGATAGAGATATTCGTATATGGAGTGCAGGATGTTCGAGTGGGGAGGAGCCTTATACTACTGCGATGCTCTTAGATGAGTACTTTAAAGATCAGAAAAAAAGTTGGGATTTAAAGATTTTAGCCACAGATATTTCGGCGCGTGTCTTAGAGAGTGCTGTAAATGGTATCTATATACCAGAGGCACTAGAAAATATTCCATCGATTTGGAGGATAAACTATTTTACTAAATTAGATGATGGAAGATATAAGATTTGTGATAAAATTAAAAATGAGGTTATATTTAGGATTTTTAATCTCATGGAAAAACAATTTCCTTTTAAAAGAAGGTTTCATGTTATCTTTTGTAGAAATGTAATGATATACTTTGATCAAGAGACAAAAAGGGAGATTTTTAGAAAATTTTATGAGTATTTAGAACCTGGTGGCTACTTGTTTATTGGTCATTCGGAATCTATGGGTAAGGAAAATATTGGCTTTAAATATGTTATGCCAGCAATATATCAAAAGGGGTAAAAAGATATGACGGTAAAAAGAAAAACAAAAGTTTTTATAGTGGATGATTCTTTATTGTTTAGAGAAACATTGTCAAAAGAGCTTTCAATGGATAATAGTTTAGAGGTTGCGGGTACGGCCTCTAATCCTTTTGACGCAAAAGATAAGATAATAGATACCCAACCAGATGTATTGATATTAGATGTTGAAATGCCAAGGATGAATGGTATTGAATTTTTAAAGAGGTTGATGCCGCAATATCCTTTGCCAGTTGTAGTGGTTAGCGCTGCATCTAAAAATGTTTTTGAAAGTTTGAAGGCCGGTGCTGTAGACTTTGTAGCAAAACCTGATGCTAAGTCTGAGGGTGAATTTAAAAGATTTATATCAGAAATAACAATAAAGGTAAAGATTGCATCTACAGCTAAGGTTGGCAATGCAAAAAAGCCTGAAGTTAGTAGGAATGTTTCTAGAGTGGGGAAACCTACAGATGATTATTTAATTGCTATTGGGGCGTCAACAGGAGGGACTGAGGCTATTTTGAACGTTATAAAAGCACTTCCAACAGATATTCCGGGGATTGTAATTGTTCAGCATATGCCCCCTGTTTTTACGAAAATGTATTCAGAAAGACTTAATAATTCTTGTGCTCTAGAAGTAAAGGAGGCTGAGGATGGTGATATAGTTTCTAGAGGGAGGATTTTGATAGCTCCAGGTGATTTTCAAATGAGTGTGTTAAAAGATACAAATGGATATTTTGTTAAATGTAAAAAAGGGGATAAGATTAGTGGTCATTGCCCATCGGTTGATGTTTTATTTAATAGTGTTGCTAAAGTTGCAAAAAATAGAGCGATGGGAGTAATATTAACGGGTATGGGTGCAGATGGTGCTAAGGGTCTTTTAGAAATGAGAAGGCAGGGAGCTCATACAATTGGACAGGATGAAAAAAGCTGTGTTGTATATGGCATGCCAATGGTTGCTTATAATTTAGGCGCGGTTGTAAATCAAGTACCCTTAGAAAATATATCAAGCACTATTGTTGAAGGTGTTAAAAAATTTGCGTAGAGATTAGGGAGGTTTAAGGATGAGGATACTAATTGCAGAGGATGATTTAGTTAGTAGAAATTTTATGGTTAAATTTTTGAAAAAATACGGTGATTGTGATATTGCTGTTGATGGTATTGAGGCTGTGGATTTGTATTTGATGTCGGTTAAAGAATCGAGTAGATATGATTTAATATGCCTTGATATAATGATGCCAAAACTTGATGGATTAAAGGTTTTAAAGGCAGTTAGGGGGATTGAGGAACAGAATGATGTTCCAGAGGGAGATAAAGTTAAAATAATTATGACAACTGCCTTGAATGATAAAGATACAATAGAAAAGGCTTATAATGATGGTTGCGAAGCTTATGCATGGAAACCTATAAATGTAGAAAAGTTTAAAGAGGTTATGCAAAAGCTAAAATTGATTTAAGGAGGTGGTTTTAGTGCCGAAGGTATTAATAGTAGACGACGCGGCTTTTATGAGAGCAACGTTAAAAGGTATGCTTGAGAAAAATGGATATGAAATTGCTGGAGAAGCTGAAAATGGAAATGAATGTGTTGAAAAATATAAAGAGGTACAGCCAGATATTGTAACACTAGATATTACAATGCCTCATAAGGATGGGTTGCAGGCATTAAAAGAGCTAAAACAGCTGGATTCTTCTGTTAGGGTTATAATGATTTCTGCAATGGGACAAGAAAATCTTGTTAAAGATGCCATTATTTCAGGTGCTAAAGGATTTGTTGTAAAGCCATTTAAAGAAGAAACGGTGGTTAATTCTTTACAAAAAATATTAGGATAATTAAAAAAAAGAAAGTTTAAAAAGGGAAGTCCTTTTTAAACTTTCTTTTTTGTTACTCTGATGTATAGGGTAACAACGCAACATGTCTAGCTCTTTTGATTGCTATTGTTAATTGTCTTTGGTGCTTTGCGCAATTACCTGAAACACGTCGAGGTAGAATTTTTCCTCTTTCTGAAATAAATTTCTTAATTTTGGGTAGCTCTTTATAGTCAATACTTGTAGCTTTATCTACACAAAAACTACA
>CAZTHU010000209.1:0-4369 GCA_964613575.1 uncultured Eubacteriales bacterium
ATTAATAGAAACCGATGCGCCTTATCTTTCCCCAGAACCTTTTAGAGGAAAACGAAATAATTCAGAATTAGTCATACATGTGGCAGAAAAAATTGCACAAATAAAACAGGTAAATCTGGAACATGTGATAACAAAAACTTGTGAAAATGCATTGGAACTTTTTAATATTAGATCCAATTTTTGAATATTTTAGATAAAATTGAGTAATATAAGCTAAAGATGTTGTAGATAAAATTTGACAAACTTGCAAATATTTAATAATATATTAAGGTTCGCTATTAAATTAAATCATTTAAAGAGGGAGGCTGCTAAATTGAAACCTATAGGAAGAAGTATTGCAAGGTATTTTATTTCTTATAAAAAAGACATAGCTGTATTATTATGTGTAATCATATTTTCTATTATAATAGGCACCACAGTTTATGGTAGGGTAGAATCTTTAGTAATTATAAAAGATGATGATATTACTTTAAGCGTAAAAACTATGAATAGAAATCCAGAGCAAATTTTAGAACAACATGGATTTAGCCTAGGCGTTCATGATGATTTCAAATTAAATATTGACGATGATAATGTTAATACTATAAAAATAAAGAGAGCTATACCAATTACAATTTTTGTTGATGGGAGCGAACATATTGTTTATACAACCAAAAGAAAAGTAAGAGATGTATTAGAAGATAATGTTTCTAATTTTACAAAAAATGACAAGGTACAAGAGGCAGATTTAAACGATGAGTTAAAAAGTGGAATGGAGTTATCTTTGGTTCGCGTAGAGAAAATAAATGAAACTATCAAAGAAGAGCTGGATTTTGACGTAGTAAGGCGTAAAAGCGAGGAACTTATTCATGGAGAAGAAGAATTATTACGTGAAGGTGAGAAGGGATTAGTTGAAAGAACTTTTAAAGTTGTAAAGGAAAATGGTATAGAGGTTGCTAGAGAATTACTTTCAGAGGTAGTTCTAGTTCCTTCCGTAAATAAATTAGTAGGTTATGGTGCCAAGAATAGTTATAGAACTTCGCGTGGGGACGTTATAAGAGCCAGAAAAGTTATTGACATGTCAGCTACATCATATACATCATCATATGCATGTACTGGAAAAACTCCGGATCATCCTTATTTTGGAATAACTGCTACTGGAAAACAGGCTAGAGAAGGTTATGTTGCAGTTGATCCAAATATAATACCTTTAGGAACTAAACTATATGTTGAACTTAAAGATGGACTCCCAGATTATGGTTTTGCAGAGGCGCAAGATACCGGAGGAGCAGTTAAAGGGAATATTATAGATTTGTACTTTGATGATCCTCAGAGGGTTCAAGAGTTTGGAAGAAGACGTGCAAAAGTATATATATTAGAATGATAGCTTAACACTATTAATTTTGTGAGGGAATATGGAGGAATATATGAGTTTTTCAAATGATATGTTAATGAAATACAATATAAAGCTCTCAAAAAAATATGGTCAGAATTTCTTAACAGATGAGAATATTATAAAAAAAACGATAGCTTCTGCAAATTTAACTAAACAAGATTTAGTTATAGAAGTAGGACCTGGTGTAGGTATTATGACTCGACACTTATGTAAGAATGCTGGTTTTGTTATAGCTATAGAAATAGACGACAAACTAATACAGCCATTAAATGCTGAATTTGAGTCTTTCTCTAATTTAAAGTTAATACATGCAGATGCATTAAAAATTGACTTTAATGAAGAAATTTCAAGCCTCAATGAGAAAAAAAACATTACATGTATCAAAGTGATTTCAAACCTCCCGTATTACATAACAACTCCATTAGTTATGAAATTTTTAGAAACGATAAAAAATATTGATTCCTGTGTGTTCATGGTTCAAAAAGAAGTTGCTAAAAGAATGATAGCAAAACCAGGTACAAAAGATTATGGAGCATTAACGGTAGCCATAAATTATCATTCTAACTGTAGCATAGAATTTGATGTTCCACCATCTTGTTTTATACCAAAACCTGATGTATATTCAAGTGTTGTGAAATTAAACATCTACAAAAATCCACCTGTAAAAGCATTAAACCCTAAGCTTATGTTTAAAATAGTTAAATCTTCTTTTGCACATAGACGAAAAACACTGCTTAATTGCTTAACTAAAGATTTAGCCTTTGGCATTTCAAGGGAGGATATAAAAAATATATTAATGGAATTGAAGATAGAACCAAGTCAAAGAGGCGAAACGCTTAGCATAGATGATTTTGCTAGAATTGCAGATAGGTTTGAAAATTACAATAATTAACCCTCCCCCGATTAGACAAAATTAAAATTTTGTCTAATCGGGGGAGAAATAAAAAGGAAGTCTATAGAATTTAAGACTTCCTTTTTATTTCGTAAAATATTTAATAATTTAAAGATTTAAAAGTTTATCTATCTCGGCTTGATTAAAACCTACTACAATTTCACCACCAATATCGACAACCGGAACACCTCTTTGACCAGATTTTTGTATCATTTCAGTTGCTGCGGCTCTGTCTTGAGATACATCTACATCTGAAAATTCAACACCCTTAGCACTCAAATAATCTTTAACCCTATGACACCATGGACAACTTTGTGTGGAAAATACTTTTACATTCATTTTTATCATCTCCTTATTAATCATTTTTGATATTTCACTAACCAATATCTTTATTATAACACATATATTTATATATTGCAATATATAAATATATGTTCATTATCACTCTTTATACAACCAATTATATTTATGATATGAATTCATAACCTTGGTAATATAATTTCTAGTCTCTAAAAAGGTTATTGCTGTTGGGAAATCTTCGTTTTTATTACCCAAAACGCTTCTTTCCCATATATTTACATTTCCTGTTCCACCATTGTAAGCTGCAAGTGCTTTATCTAAATTTCCTTGATGGCTATTTAGCATTAGATTTATATAATATGCACCAAATCTTATATTTATGCTTGGATCTTTTAGATCTTCATCGGTAATGTTTAAATTAAAAGAGGTCGCAATATCTGCTCCTGTTTCTGGCATAATCTGCATCAAGCCAATAGCTCCTGCAAAAGAGATAACACTAGGTCTAAAATGACTTTCCTCTCTCATTATTGCCCAAATTAGATGTGGTTCGACATTAAACTCATTCGAAGCCTGTAAAACTTCAGGTTCAAAGTGCTTAGGATAAGCAATTTCGTATGCCTCTCTTAGAGGATTTTGCCTATAAGATCTAACAGCCCATATAACAGCATTATAATAATCATCAACATCAAGATAATGTTTTGCTATTTGAAGCTTTACATTTTCACACCCATGCTCTTTTTGAATCTCAAATTCCATTGAGAGTAAATCTTGTTTGTTGTTCTGCGAGTAAATTTTTATAAGTTCAAAAGCACCTAAATATTTATCTTGTGAATCTTCTAATTTAGGAAATACATGTTCTTTTTCTAATCTATGCATCCATGCAGGTTGTTTTTTTAAAATATCTAAATATCTTGTAACATTTTCTTGGTTTTCATCCATTCTATTCGCTAAAACATATGCTCTATATGCCGCATCATCCTGATAAGAACTAGTTTCTTGTGTGATTTTCGTGTATACATCTAATGCATCATTTTTCATGCCTAATTCTTCAAAAAGCCTAGCGCCTAACCATCTTGAACGATTAGAATTACTAAGACTATATGCCCTTGCAGCCTTTAATGGTTCTCCTTGGCTACTAAGAATCAATGCTAAATTATAGGCTGCTCGTTCATCTAAGTTTGCAAAAATATCCTTTATTTTAGCCTCATCACCATAACCAGTTTCTTGTAAGCACCTTGCATAATAATACCAAACATCTTCGTCAAAACGGTCGGGCGAATATAAATCTTCTAAATACTCCAAGGCTTTTTCATACTCTCCCCTTCTAAATAAAGAAAATGAACGATACTTTTTAATAGAATATATTTCACTTTGTGAAAGTTCATGCGATTTATCTTTTTTATTGATATAAGTATTATATATTTCATTAATTTCAACAAGCGCATTTAAATTAAACAACTCTTTTAATATTTCGTCCCTTTCCACGCCTAAGTTCTTAAGTCTTTCTATAGCACCGCCTTGAGGTAAAGGCTTTAAATAATGTTCTTTTGCTTTAGCTGGATTTTCATTGCGTTCATAAAGATGAGCTAGATCATACCTTGTAGTATAAGCTAGTGGATATAAATCTAAAGCTCTTTTATAATAATATTCAGCCTTTTCGAATTCATCAGCAAAGCTTTTTGCAAGCCTCTTACTTGCATAAAACCCTATTGTATCCTTTCTTTCTGCAAGAATTTTCAAATGGTCTGTTTTTATACGAAGATTTCCTTTATTTAGTACATCTATAAGATCAAAAACGCTAG
>CAZTHU010000210.1:0-4350 GCA_964613575.1 uncultured Eubacteriales bacterium
ATTTTAGAAATACTATAATTATTCTTACGTCTAATGTTGGTGCTCGTCAAATTGTAGAGCCAAAGAGGGTTGGTTTTGCAGCGAAAGAGGATATTGCGAAAACTTATAAATAGATGAAGAGTAATGTTATGGGAGAGCTTAAAAATACATTTAAACCATAATTCTTAAATAGGATTGACGATATTATTGTATTTCATCCGCTTGATGAGGGCCACATTAAGAAGATCGTTGACTATATGTTAGATTCATTGCTAAAGAGAATTTCAGAAAGAGACATACAAATTGAGGTTTCAGAATCAGCACGTGAGTTTTTAGCAAGAAGGGGTTATGATAAAACCTTTGGTGCAAGACCTTTGAGACGATATATTCAAAATGTTGTGGAGGATAAGCTTGCAGAAGAGATGTTAGAGGGCAGAATAGGTATGGGTGATACTGCTTTGGTTGATTTAAAGACTGAGGATGATGTAGAGGAGATTGTTATTACAAAGAAAGAACTTGCTCCACTTTAGTATAAGATCTTAAAAGTAATTAAAAGGCTGTTAATAGTAAGGACAACGGGAGGGTTTATGGCAAAGAAGAAGGTTATGCATGTTTGTCAAGAGTGTGGGTATGAGTCTAGTGGATGGCTAGGGAAGTGTCCAGCTTGTAATAGTTGGGGCTCTTTTGTGGAAGAGCTTTCTAAACCTAGTGAAGTTACAAAAGCTTCGAAAGGAAGGTCTATTGGAGTAAATGCCGTTAGTATGAATGATGTGGAAATAAATGCTGAGGAAAGGTACGAAACAAAAATAAAAGAACTAGACAGAGTATTAGGAGGAGGCTTGGTAAGGGGATCTTTGGTGCTTATTGGAGGAGACCCTGGGATTGGGAAATCCACGCTAATTCTTCAAATATGTGATAGAATAAGAAGTGATAAATCTATTCTTTATGTGTCTGGAGAAGAGTCTGTAAGTCAGGTAAAGTTAAGGGCGCAAAGGCTGGGAGTGAACAATGAAAAGCTTAGTATGCTTGCAGAAACTGATTTTTTGACAATAGAAGCTTTGTTAGATCAAAATGACTATGCATTTGTAATTATAGACTCTATCCAGACAATGAATAATTCTGAGCTTCCCTCTGCATCTGGGAGCGTAACACAGGTAAGAGACGTTACAGCAAGGCTTATGAAGATTGCAAAGGGGAAAAATATAACCGTTTTAGTAGTGGGGCATGTAACTAAAGAGGGTGCTATTGCAGGACCCAGGGTTCTTGAGCACATGGTTGATACTGTGCTATATTTTGAAGGTGAAAAGCATCTTTCTTATAGGATCTTAAGGGCTGTTAAAAATAGGTTTGGGTCTACTAATGAGATTGGTATATTTGAGATGCGTGATGTGGGTCTTTGTGGTGTGGAGAACCCTTCGGAGATGATGTTATCTGGAAGGCCTTTGAATGTTCCTGGGTCAGCTGTTGTGGCAACGCTAGAAGGAACTAGACCCATGCTTATTGAGGTGCAAGGGTTAGTGTGTCAGACAAGCTTTAATATGCCAAGGAGAATGGCAACTGGTGTAGATTATAATCGTATAACTATGCTTATTGCTGTTTTAGAGAAAAAAGTTGGATTTTCGCTTTATAATTTTGATGCTTATGTTAATGTGGTTGGTGGTATGAAGGTGGATGATCCATCATGTGACTTGGGATTTGTTGTTGCGGTTTCATCTAGCTTTAAGAATTCTGCAATAGATCAGTCAACGGTTTTTATAGGAGAGATTGGTTTAACAGGGGAAATAAGAGGTGTAAGTAGCATTGACAAAAGGATTATTGAGGCTTCTAGAATAGGTTTTAAAAGATGTGTGATTCCTAAAGCGAATGTAAGGGCGTTAAAAGGTGTTAAAAATTTAGGTGATATACAAATTATTCCAGTTGAAAACGTAAGTAATGTGTTGCAAAATGTTTTTTAGTAATTCTATAATAGGCTTTATGGGGGTTGATTATGAAAGATGAATTTACGAAAGATAATGATATTCTAAATGTTCTAAAAATGGTATCACCTGGAACTTTATTTAGGGAGGGGCTAGATAACATTTTAAGGGCAAGGACGGGTGCTCTAATAGTGGTTGGTGATTCCGAGGAAGTTTTAGGGCTGGCAGATGGTGGTTTTTCAATAAATAGCGAATATACACCTGCCTATCTTTATGAGCTTGCAAAGATGGATGGTGCGATTATTGTGAGTAAGGATTTAAAGCGATTGCTTTATGCAAATGCGCTACTTGTACCTAATCATACTATTGTGACTAGCGAAACAGGTACAAGACACAGAACCGCTGAAAGGGTAGCTCGTCAAACGGGTGAGGTTGTTATATCGATATCTCAAAGAAGAAATATTATAACGATTTATAAGGGGAATAAAAAATACATACTCCGTGATGTTCCAGTTGTTTTAAATAGAGCTAGTCAGGCCTTGCAGGCGTTAGAAAAATATAGAAGTGTAATGGATTCTACTGTTAATAATTTAAGTGTACTTGAGTTTGAGGATGTTGTAACTTTATATGATGTTGGAAGTGTTATTCAGAGAATGGAAATGGTTACTAGAATTGTTGATGAGATTCAGAGATATATTGTAGAACTTGGAATAGAGGGAAGATTAGTAAAGATGCAATTAGATGAGCTAAAGGTTGGTGTTTTAGATGATCAACTTTTAGTGATTAAGGATTATGTTGTAGATGGATTGGACTTAAAACCTGAAGAAGTTAAGAGTCAGTTAAGAGGTTTAAATAAGGATAGTTTAATGGATTTAGGTGCAATTTGTAGAACGCTTGGGCATAATTGCAATGCTAGTAATTTAGATGTAGGAATTGCACCTAGGGGATATAGGATTTTAAATAAGGTGCCACGGCTACCGGCACCAATTGTTAGAAATATGATTCGAAAATTTGATAATTTCCAAGGCATAATAAATGCTTCTGTAGAGACTTTAGATGATATTGAAGGTATTGGCGAAGTGAGAGCGAGGGCCATTTTAGATGGAGTAAAGAGAATTCATGAGCAAATAATTTGGGAAAATCTGAGGAAATAGGTAAAAAAATTATACGATTCCTACCATCGCTAAGACTTCCGCATCAAAATGTGGAGAAATTTTTTGTATAGTATAACTAAGATGTTTATTTACTGATATTGTGCATGGTGATATAATAATGCAAAGTATAATAATTTAAATTATTATAACTCGTTGAGGTGAGAAATATTGAAGAAATTTGTTAATAGAGAAAAAGAGAGAGTGTTTTTAGAAAGTGAATATAATAGAAAGGGCTCTTCATTAGTTATTTTATATGGAAGAAGAAGGACAGGGAAAACAGCACTTGTTGCAGAGTTTATTAAGAATAAAGAGGCTATATATTTTTTAGCAACTCAAGAGAATGAAACACAAAATAAAAATTCATTTAAAAATTTAGTAGCAGAATATACTCAAAACAGGTTATTAATGAATGCAACCATAGATAGGTGGGAATTATTATTTGAAAGTTTAAATGAGTATAAAACATCAGAAAAAAAAGTAATTGTAATTGACGAATTTCAATACATTGGCAAATCAAACCCAGCATTTCCATCAATATTTCAAAAAATTTGGGATACGCTTCTTATTAAGAAAAATATCATGATAATTCTTTGCGGTTCACTGATATCAATGATGGAGAGTCAAACGTTAAATTATGACAGTCCTTTATACGGAAGAAGAACGGGTCAAATTAAATTAAAGCAAATCCCATTTAAATATTATAATGAATTTTTGCCGTCTAAAAGTTATAAAGAATTAATAGAATGTTTTTCAATTACAGGAGGAATACCAAAATACATTGAGCTTTTTTATGAAAGCGATAATATTTATAATGCTATAGAAAAAAATGTTATTTCAAAATCTAGTTTTTTGTATGATGAGCCTAATTTTTTATTACAAAAGGAAGTAAATGAAGTAGGTAGCTATTTTTCTTTAATAAAAACGATCGCTGCTGGAAATAGAAAATTATCCAAAATTGCTAGTGCAATTGAAGTAAAACAAACAAGTCTTACTAAATATCTAAAAACATTAATCGACCTAGATATTATTGAAAGGGAATTTCCTATAACTGAAAAGAATCCAGAAAAGAGTAAAAAAGGCAAATATAAAATCAAAGATAATTTTATACTCTTTTGGTTCAGATTTATATATCCAAATTTGAATTACATCGAATCCGGAAGTGAAGAACTGGCAATTAAAAAAATCAAAACTAATCTTATTGATAATCATATTAGTTACATCTATGAGGACATATGCATTGAAAAAATGTGGCAACTTAATAAGGAAAATATGTGGAGTTTTAATTTTGAAAAAGTTGGTAA
>CAZTHU010000211.1:0-4348 GCA_964613575.1 uncultured Eubacteriales bacterium
CACATGAAAGATCCACAGCTTCTAACTCATCATATTGAGCTCCAGAGATAAGCTCTTCGCTTCTATCATAGTTAAGCTCACCTAATTCATTTGACATTATCTGCTTAAAAATAAAATTTACTCCAGCAATGACTTGTTTTCTACTTCTAAAGTTTTTATAAAGTTTTAACTTTCTAAACCTATCCCCATCTTGCTCAGTATAAGTATTATATTTTTCTAAAAATAGTTCAGGCCTTGCTTGCCTAAACCTATAAATACTTTGTTTTACATCTCCCACCATAAAAACATTTGGCTTATTTCTATCTACTCTTGAAATAGCGCTTATCAAAATTTCTTGTACAAGGTTACTATCCTGATATTCATCTACTAATATCTCTTCATAACGTTCTTTATAACCTAATGCTATATCTGTAGGCTTTTGAGAGTCTTTATCTATCAATATTTTTATTGCAAAATGCTCTAGATCATTAAAATCCAAAACCGATCTTTGTCGTTTCTTTTTTTGATACAATTCTTCAAACTCTAACACAATACCTGAAACCTCTTCTAACAAAGGAAATAGTATGCCTAAATCATCGTTTATTTCTTCAGAAGATTTCAAAAATATATTTTTCCACAACTTGTTTATTCTCTCTTTAACACCATCCCGAAGTTTTTTCACAAAATCAGCAATCTGCTCATCTGCACCCTTTCCTTTACTAGGCAATCTAGAGAACAACACTCCATTAACTGCTATCTTTAACTTATTCCATGAAGGATACTGTAATTCATCTTTTTGATTCTGAAAATCCTTTAAATTTTTATCAGAATAACTGTAAAACAACTCTAAAACATTTTCAAACATCTTTAACTCTTGAACAAATTTTTCATAATATCCCTTATAATCCTCGTTATCGGTTAATTGCTCTAATGCTTTTAAGTAGCTATCTTTAATACCACAAAAATCTAAATAAACAGCACTTAAAATCGCTTGTGCCCATTTTGTATTTGCAAAATCACTCTCCCTCGAAACATCGAACTTAGACACCTTCTCATTTATCCAATTTTCCGGCCAAGGATTAGATTGTATAAACTCATAAATATTAATAATCATATCCTTCAAAGCCGAATCATCTTTATTATTGCTATAGGATTCTAGTAGATTATAAAATGTTGAATTAACAAAATCTTTACCATTCATTCCTTCCTCATATATACTATCTAAAATCTCTTCTATAGTCTCAAGTTTTAACAAAAGAGTTTCAGTTTGATCTGAAACTCTAAAATTTGGATCTATTCCCGCTTGTCTGAAATTGTTTTTTATAACATCCATGCAAAAAGAATGTATGGTCGTAATACTAGCCTTATTCATTAGCGCTAACTGTCTTTGCAATCGCTTTGAAGAAGGCTCGTTATCTAATGCCTTTGTAACTGCATTATAGATTCTCTCTCTCATTTCTGTTGCCGCAGCTCTCGTAAACGTCATTATTAATAATCTATCTATATCAACACCATTATCTTTTTGGGTTATTTTTCTAATTATCCGTTCCACCAAAACAGCGGTTTTCCCTGCTCCTGCCCCTGCCGCAACTAACAGATTGCAATTTTCTAGATTTATTGCATCTAACTGTTCTTTTGTCCACACTTTAAATCAGCTCCTAGATAGTCAATTCCATTTTAGTGTTTTTATTTAATGCCGATATCTTTACATCATCTTTTGCTAAATTAGTTTGCAAAGAATCCTCCACACCGGTTCTTTTTTCATTAATAATTGGCATTCTATGATGCGTTTTTTCACCAGTATGAACATTCTCTTTTTTTTGACCAATTGTTTCTGAATAATTATTATCATTATTCCAACTATAATCATCCCAATCATTTTGGTGTTGATATGAATAATCCTCATTATTATTTATATCTAACCCTGTTGAGTTATCCCTGTTTATATATCCATCATTTACGTACCCATTATTCATGTAACCATCATTTGAATCACGATTCATATTATTCTCTGGTGAAATCCTCGCATTTTCATGCCTATACTTAGTGTTGTTCCCCATCCCTTTTATGAATACAAAAGCTAAACCTAACCCGATTGCTGAAACCGCCATCTTAAAAACCCGTGTTAATGTCGCCTCTTTTCTAAGCCATTTAGAGTGTTCTAGCAATTCATCACCAATTTTATTTTTTAAACTATTATCTAAAGAATCTTCTCTTAACAATTCTGTCAACATTTGATGATGAGATTTCATAGATTCTAAATAATCTTTAGTATCAACTTTAGTACTATCATTTAACTGATTAAAATAATTTAAAACCTTTTCTGAAAGATCCGGTACATTTCTTACAACATGTCTTACTGTTTCTTGATCTAGATAAGAAAGATTGGTCACTAAATCGTTAAATTGTTTTTGATCCATTTCTTTTAGATCTGCAATCTCAAGTTTTTCTTTTATCCTTTTTAATCTTGTACCATCCATAATTAATTTACCCCCTAAAAATAAATTTAAAAATACATAACAAAAATAATTTTTTGCATTTACTTTTACTACCTCAAACAGTATAGACATAATATAATACAAGTGCATTAAAGTAAAGGGTGTTTAAAGTTTTTTTTCATTTTCCTTGATATTTTTATAGATATTGTGTTAAAATTTAATTCGTTGAAGCTAGCTTATATTTATAAATTTTCGATATTTTCGAAATTACCTAAAAAGAAAGTAAGGGAGGTAGCAAGAGATGGCTAAATGTGAGGTTTGTACTAAAAATATGTTGACAGGTAAAAAATTTAGTTTTAGAGGTTCGCAGGTTACAAAAAGATTTAAAGTAACACAACGCGCAAACGTCAGGAATGTTCGCATAGATGACAACGGCAGAGTAAGAACTGCTTCTGTTTGTTCAAGATGCTTGAGGTCTAATGCGGTTAAGCGAGCAATTTGAAAAAATAACCCTCAACAGAAATTTGAGGGTTATTTTTTGCTATTTAAAGCTATAAAACGCTGTCAACATTGATTACAAAGGATGATATAAAATGGCTAAACTATATTTTCGATATGGCAGTATGGGATCTTCTAAAACTGCTAACGCCCTTATGGTAAAATATAATTATGAAGAAAGAGAGCAGCGGGTTATATTTTTAAAGCCTGAAATAGATACTCGTGAAGGTACAGACGTAATTAGTTCAAGAATAGGTCTAAAAGCAAAGGTTTGTGTCTTGCCATCTGAAGCAAGCATCATAGAAACAACAAATATTCATTTAGACTTTGAAAATACAAGCTGTATTCTTGTAGATGAATCACAATTTTTAACCAAGAAACAAGTTTTAGAACTTTGCCATATAGTAGATAACCTAAATGTTGCTGTAGTTTGCTACGGTCTTCGTTCAGACTTCTTAGGCAATCTTTTCGAGGGGAGCAAATGGCTCATGGCTTTTGCAGACTCTATTGAAGAAATTAAAACGATTTGTTTTTGTGGCAAAAAAGCTACTATGAACATGCGCTTAGTTCATGGTAAACCTACTTTTGAAGGAGATCAAATACTAATAGGTGGAAACGAATCATATGTGTCAGTTTGTAGAAAACACTTTTTTGAAGGTAAATACAGTTATTAAACTTAAAGAGCCAAGGAGGTTCAATTATGCCTGATTTTATACCAGAGCTAGACTTCGACTTTAATTTAAGTTTAGATACAGTCTTGAATTTTTCTCTAAGAATACTAGTGTCACTTTTGATACTCTTAATAGGATTAAAAATTGTCCAAAAGCTAGTATCTTTAATAGGTAAAAAACTTGAAAAATCAAGCGTTGATAAATCTTTGCTTTATTTTATCTTATCATTTTCTAAAATTTCACTTCAAATTATGCTATTAATTACTGTAGCATCGATGCTTGGAGTTGAAATGACAGCTTTCATAGCTCTTCTTGCTTCTGCGAGCTTCGCGGTTGGCTTAGCTTTACAAGGAAGCCTCTCAAATTTTGCTGGAGGTATTTTAATCCTTTTTTTAAAACCATTTAAAATAGGAGACTACATAGAAGTATCAGACCAATCAGGTACAGTTCACGAAATACAGATCTTCTATACAATTCTTAATACACCCGACAACAAAAAAGTTACCATTCCTAATGCGAATGTATCAAGTAGTAGCGTTGTAAACTACACAGCTAATTCAACTAGGCGAATTGATTTCAAACTAGGTGTGTCTTATGAAGCACCTGCACAAATGGTTAGAGAAATATTGGAAAAAATAGCTCAAGAACACCCTCTTTTACTAAAAGAACCACAGCATCAAATATTTTTAGCAGAACACGACGATAGTGCAATCATATTCTACTTTAGAGTATGGTGTGAAACTGCTAACTACTGGCCAATAT
>CAZTHU010000212.1:0-4310 GCA_964613575.1 uncultured Eubacteriales bacterium
AACAAATTCATCTTCAATAGTTTTCCCAATAATAAACACATCGTACATGCCTAAATCATCTAAAAAGATAGTTTCACTATACATCCCATGCTCTAAGTCCGCATCATGCCACTTTACCGCTCCATCCTTCAAAAAAAGAAATCTCAAACTATTAACCCTTGCAAATCCTTCTAAACTTAGTTCCCCTCTACTTAACCTATAACTACTTAAATAAATGTCATTTTGACTAATAATCTGCTGAGCAAACACATCACCTACCACACCAAACAACATAGTTAGAACTAAAAACATACCAATCAATAAAATTCTTAGTCTCTTTAACACCAACAACACTCCTTTCTTGCGAAACGTTTCAATATAGTTAACAAACAAAGAGGCTTTTAAATTGCCCCTTTATTCTTTTTCTACACATTTAATAAGAACCCTTTATTAATCATCAAAATAATTTTTTTCCTTCAAAATAACATCATGCGCTCCACCTTCTACCAAACTCATAGGTGAAACAAGAGTCAATCTTGCGTTCTTGTTTAACTCCTCAATATTTCTAGCACCACAATTACACATAGTAGAACGCACTTTACTTAGCGTAAGCTCCAAGTTTTGCTTTAAACTACCGGCATACGAAACATATGAATCTACACCCTCTTCAAACTCAAGCTTAGACTTATCCCCATCAGAATACCTTTGCCAATTTCTAGCCCTGTTTGATCCCTCTCCCCAATACTCTTTAACAAAGGAATTCCCCTTTTTAACCTTTCGTCCGGGACTTTCATCAAATCTAGCAAAGTATCTTCCTAACATAATGAAATTTGCCCCCATTGCTAAAGCCAACGTTATATGATAATCATGGACAATTCCACCATCAGAACAAATAGGAATATATACACCTGTTCTTTCAAAATACTCATCTCTAGCTTTAGCTACCTCCTGTACTGCCGAAGCTTGACCCCTTCCTATTCCCTTTTGCTCCCTAGTAATACAAATAGATCCCCCACCAATTCCTACCTTTACAAAATCCGCACCAGCCTCTGCTAAATAAAGGAATCCTTCCTTGTCAACCACATTTCCCGCTCCAACCTTTACACAATCACCGTATTTCTCTCTTATGAATTCTACAGTCTCCTTCTGCCAATCATTATATCCATCCGACGAATCAATACACAAAACATCAACACCCGCATCAACCAATGCCGGAACACGCTTTTTATAGTCATGCGTATTTATCCCCGCACCTACCACCAAGCTCTTGTTTTGGTCTAAAAGCTCATAAGGATTCTCTTTATGCGAATCATAATCCTTTCTAAAAACCAAATTTTTTAAATTCTTTTTTTCATCTACGATAGGCAAACAATTTAGTTTTTTATCCCAAATTATATCATTGGCCTCACTTAAGGTAATTCCATCAATCCCATATATAACCTCATCAAACGGAGTCATAAAATCCCTCACCTTTGTATCAATGCTTGTCCTAGTAAGTCTGTAATCACGACTTGTAACAATACCCAATAATTTCCCATTAGCTGTTCCATCTTCTGTAATAGCAACCGTGGAATGACCCGTTTTTTCCTTTAACCTTAAAACATCTTTTAATGTATCATTTTGTTTTAGATTTGAATCACTAATAACAAAGCCAGCCTTATAGCGTTTTACTCTTCTTACCATATTAGCTTGTTCTTGCACGCTTTGAGATGCAAATATAAAACCGATACCACCAGATCTTGCCAATGATATAGCTAAATTATCATTTGTAACCGCCTGCATTATTGCAGATGATATCGGCACATTAATTGAAACTGGGGCTTGTCTACCTTTTTCGAATTTAACGATAGGCACCTTTAAATCCACATTATTTGGATTTAAATCACTAGTTGTTAAGTTTGGTATCATTAAGTACTCACTAAACGTTCTGGATGGTTCATCATATATAATAGGCATAAAAAATTCCTCCCAACTAATTTTCCTCTAGATTATATATCTTTTTTAAAATTCTTACAATACATGAATATTTTTTTATTTATTTTCTAATAATATCTTTTGAAAAACATAAAAAAAGATTCAAGAAAGGATTATTTATGGCTGACTTTTATAATAATACAGATGTAAAAAGTAACACCGTCGTAAAATTTGTAGTGCGCTTTATAGTAGCTACTGTAATACTAGCCATTACAGCTTTTTTAACACCAGGTTTTGAGATAGCAGGTGTTCTCCCATTATTACTAAGTGCACTTATAATTTCCATATTAGATTTTGCACTTGGCAAATTAGGACTTGATGCAAGCCCAATAGGAAGAGGAGTTGTAGGGTTTATTTTAGCCGCAGCAGTGATATACTTTACACAATTTTTTGTAGCTGGCTTCACAGTAACGCTTATAGCTGCATTAGTCGGAGCTCTAATATACGGAATAGTAGACGCAATCCTCCCCGGAAAAGGAATGTAAATGATAGGAAGCAAACATCACTTTTTATTTGTCATTTTGAAAAACATTACTCAATTGTAATATTCCCCCATCCTTCCCCCTACGAACAAATTACAGCATATAGTAATTTGTTCGTATTTTTTGTATAATGAGCATATATTTTCAAAATATGCTCATTATACTATGCATATATCTTGATAAAAATGTATAGTATGTTATAATATATAGTGAAAGGAGATGTTACTATGTCTATTACCTCAAACGAAAATATAATAAAATTGCTTTATTCCTATAATCCATGGTGGAGAACTGGAATTGTACCAAAAGAAATGACAAAACCGACAAAAAGATTCGCTTATAATGAATCAATAACCTGGCTAAAAAGTTCCGAATTTAGAAGATTTGTAATTTTATCTGGAGCTAGAAGAGTTGGGAAATCTACTATAATGTATCAAATGATAGATACTCTTTTAGAACAAAATATTAATCCTAAATCAATTTTATATCTATCTTTTGAGCATCCAATTTTGAAATTTTTTAATATCGAAGAGATGTTGGAAATATATACCAATAACATTAATCCTAATGAAAAAATGTGGTTGTTCTTCGACGAAATACAATATGCAGACAACTGGGAACTCTATTTAAAAGTACTTTTCGATACCAAACCAAATGTGTACGTCACAGCTACAGGTTCTGCAAGTCCTGTGATAGAAAAAGGTGTAGGAGACAGTGGAGTAGGAAGGTGGCATATTATTCATGTTCCAACTCTTTCTTTTTATGAATACTGTAAGATACTAAAAATTGAGGACGCACCAAAACTAAATGTAAATATTAACCCCACCAACCTTGCCAACTTGAAAATAAATGAGCAACGTGAAATAATAAATCTACTAGAACCACTTCAAAAACATTTCACACGATATCTAACAGTGGGCGGATTTCCTGAGTTAGCTTTGTCAGAAAATGAATTTAATTCTCAAAGAATTCTTCGAGAAGATGTTGTGGACAAGGTACTTAAAAGAGATATTCCTAGTATATTCAACATAAGAAATTCTGCTGCTTTAGAAAAAGTATTTTTATTTCTTTGTTTTAACTCTTCAAATATTATTAATACTGCTACAATAAGTAAGGAGTTAGATGGAACCTCTAGAACGACTATAGATAATTACATAGACTATCTAGAAAAAGCAAACCTTATATACAAAAGTCACCCAATTGGAATGGAAGGAAAAATGATATTAAAATCATCTCCTAAAATTTATATTTCAGATGCAGCTATTAGGAATGCTGTTTTAATGATTAATGTTAATGACTTGATTTCAAATCAAGAAGAGATGGGCTTAGTAGCCGAAACTGCCGTATATAAACATTTAGTTTCATTTTATTATCCATCTCACGCTAATGTGGGCTATTTTAGAAAATCAAGCAAAAACTCTAAAGAGGTTGATGTTGTTATAGATTACCCTGTTGGCAGAATAATAGCAGAGGTTAAATACAGAGAAAACCCAAATATTAAACAAAATGATGCAATTATAGAATTAGCAAACAGTGAAAAAGAAAGAATTTTAGCAGCGATAGTTGTAACAAAAAATTCTGATTCATTTGGCGTATTGCCAATAAAAACCAAGGTTCCTGTTTGCAAAATTCCTGCTTTTGCCTTCTTGTATTTGCTAGGTCACGCCGAAGAAAAGGGCTACAACCTAAGCTCTCCAAATATGTAACCCTCACCGTTTGTCCTTCTGAGTTATTAGGAGAAGAATCTCATCTTGTTTCTAACGGGTCTAATCTACTTCGCGTTTGCCAGTATGTCATTCTAAGGCGGTTAACGAAAGAATGTAAGCGTCAAAAACTTCACACCTTACAATGCATTTTTAAACATAATATAATTGC
>CAZTHU010000213.1:0-4308 GCA_964613575.1 uncultured Eubacteriales bacterium
AGCCTTGCCTGAAGACCTACATGAGCATCTCCCATTTCACCATCTATCTCGGCTTTTGGCACCAAAGCAGCAACAGAGTCTACAACAATTATATCAATAGCACCACTTCTAACTAGCGCCTCTGTTATCTCTAGTGATTGTTCACCAGTGTCTGGCTGTGAAACAATTAACTTTTCTATATTCACACCAAGATTTTTAGCATAAACAGGATCTAAAGCATGCTCTGCATCAATAAAAGCAGCCTCGCCTCCCATTTTTTGTGCCTCTGCTACCATGTGAAGTGTTGCAGTTGTTTTACCTGAGGACTCTGGTCCATATATTTCTACAATTCTACCTCTTGGAATACCTCCTACTCCTAATGCTATATCCAAGCCGAGTGCACCAGTAGGTATCGCTTCAATCCCCTTATGAGAGCTCTCTCCTAATTTCATTACCGACCCCTTACCAAACTGCTTTTCAATTTGCATCATTGCCATTTCAAGTGCTTTTTCTTTATCCATAAAAATACCTCCTATTTTTTAGTTGTCAAAGCCATAATACAGTCCTATAACTATTGCTAAAAGCAAAGCTCCAGCAAACAAAATCCTTTTTTCTTTTTTTTCAAAACCTTCATCAACGCTAACAAGACCCGCTGCCAAAAAGCCTCCAAGAAGCCCTCCCATATGTGCATAATTATCAATACCCGGCATGGTTTCACCAATAAATATATTAATTAGAACTAGCGTTATAACCCTACTCCCAAAATATTTTTTAAACACTTCTGGTTTTTCAAGACCAAAATATAAAAGTGACCCCAACAAACCAAATACAGCACCAGATGCCCCTACCGAAGGATTAGGTGAGAAAATAAAACTTGCAAGAGATCCAGTAAAACCTGAAATTATATAAATAAGTAAATACTTTGAATTGCCAAAAAGCCGCTCAACTATTGATAGTGCATTTATTGCAATTGAATTAAAAGCAACATGCAAAATACCGCCATGTAAAATAATGGGTGCAAAAAAACGCCAATACTCACCGTCCAATATTTTTTCATTAACCTTCATGCCAAGAACATCTAGCACATCAAAATATGAGACACCAGAAATTAAAGCATAAAAACTAGTAATTACAAACATAATAACATTTATTGCAATAAACATGTTCGAAAACCTTGTTTTATCTGCCTTCAATATAAGCCGATTTCTTTTTACTTTTCTTAATGATTCCTTATAATTCTCATCCTCATACATACTTTATAGACTCCAATGTCTGTTTTAAGTTATTCTTAAAATTTGCTATATACTCTTTTCTTAAAATTTGTTGTTCTTTTTTTTCATCTACAGTAAGACCTTCTTTTGTCTTAGATTTTTTAGCAAGCTCGTTTATCCTTTCTATCTTTTTCTTTTCCATAAAACCATCCCCCTAAATAACCTTTTCTATTTGCCCTAAAACCTCAACTCTTCCTGTTTTATCTTTAGCTGAAAAGCCAATAATTTTTTGGGCATTATCTAAATTTAGATCATCTGCTATTTTTTGTAAGTATTTCTTAATCTTCGTCTTAGGCAATTTGTCCGTCTTTGTTGCAACAATTAAAAAATTTATATTATAATTTAAAACAAAATCCAACATCAATTTATCATCCTTAGTAGGATTATGCCTGCTATCTACCAGTAAGACAATTAACTTTAATTCATTTCTATTAACAAGATAGCTTTCTATAGTATTTGCCCAATCCATTTTTTTATCTTTTGACACACTCGCAAAGCCATAACCTGGCAAATCTACAAAATGAAGTTTCTCATCAATATTAAAAAAATTTATCATCCTTGTCTTACCCGGCGTTTGTCCCACCTTGGCAATCTGTTTTCTGTTTAGCAAGCAATTTATAATACTAGACTTCCCAACATTAGATCTTCCAACAAAGGCTACTTCAGGTAAATCAACATCAGGAAATTGTTTCTGAGTTACCGCAGAAATAACAAACCTTACATTGTGTATATTCAAGTAAATCTTTCCCTTCTTCAACGACAATTAAACTATTAACCCAACAACCGTTCAACCACCTCTTAACAATAATTTACATATTGCTTAACCATTTTTCTTATTAGCCTTTTCTACATTAACACGTCTACCTTTTATTGTGCTTTTTTTCATACACATTATAACCTCAGAAGAATACTCTTTTGGAACCTCTATAAAAGAAAATCTCTCAAAAATATTTATTTTGCCAACATTCCCCGCCTCTAAATTAGTGTTCGTTGCAATGCTATCAATTATATCTTTAGGTCCAACATTGGCACTTCTTCCAATATTCATGAAAAGCCTTACCATACCTGGCATTGCGCCCGTTTTTTCAGAATCATCTACATCCTCATCTTGACCTATATTCTCACTATTTGAGTAAAGTGACATTTGCAAAAATGCAGCTGCAACATCAATGCTATTTACAAAATGATATTCATTGTTGAATTCTTCGTCTTTTAACATCTCTTCTATGTACTCTGCATACCTAGAAAAACTTCCATGCTTTATAGTCTCCTTCACCTTCTCTAGTACAGTGTTTATCTTATTACCTTCTACATCAAGGAGAGTAGGTGGTAATTGTGGTACTATCTTTGACTTTGTGTACCTTTGAATGTCACGAAGCTTATAGATCTCTCGTCCAGATACAAAAGTATATGACTTACCTTTTCTACCCGCCCTTCCAGTTCTTCCTATTCTATGGACATAATATTCCACATCATTTGGTATATCAAAATTAAAAACCATTTCTACATCATCTACGTCTATCCCCCTTGCTGCAACATCCGTAGCTATCAATATATCTAGTTTCCCCTTTCTAAACCTATTCATCACCTTATCTCTTTGAATTTGTTTCATATCACCATGTAAACCTTCAGCATTATAGCCCCTTGATTGCATGTTATAAGCAAGTTCATCCACCTTTTTTTTCGTATTGCAAAAAACAAGTGCCAAATTAACTCTATTTACATCCATTATCCTAGACAAAGTTTCCGCCTTATTAGACTCATTAACCTCTATATAATACTGCTCAATACTTGGGACAGTAAGTTCTTTATGTGTCGCTTTAACAAGTATTGGTTTTTTTTGATACTTAGATCTTAAGTCCATAATCTCCTTTGGAATTGTAGCTGAAAACAAAAGTGTTTGTCTTTTTTCAGGCACTGTCTCTAATATTGTGTCAATATCCTCTCTAAACCCCATGTTGAGCATCTCATCGGCCTCATCTAGCACAACAGTCCTCACGGCATCTAGCTTTAACGTCCTTCTTCTTAAGTGATCCATCACTCTACCGGGAGTTCCGATTACAATATTAGGCTTTTTCTTCAAGGCCATAATTTGCCTTTCTATTGGCTGACCACCATAGATAGGAAGTATTTTTACACCCCTTTTGTATTTTGCCACATTCTTTAACTCTTGTGTCATCTGAATAGCAAGTTCTCTAGTTGGACAAATCACTAAAACTTTTACCCCTGAACTACTACTATCCATCATATCAATTGCAGGTATTCCAAAAGCACATGTCTTTCCTGTACCGGTTTGAGCTTGTCCTAAAACATCTTTCCCTTGCAATATATGACCTATCGCCTGCGATTGAATAGGTGTAGCCTCTTCAAATCCCATATCCGAAACAGCCCTTTGAATTTCTTTTGACAAGTCCAAATTTTTAAAAATTAAATTTTCCATACTTCATTCCTTTTCGTTTTATAATAAATTTTTAGTGTAGGTAAAATCCCCACCTCGAATAGAATAACACACGCTTTAGTAAACTACAAGTATTTTTTCTTCCTTTAAAGAGAACAGTAACAGGTGACTGTATTAATTTAAAAATTTTTTTAATAACACTTGAAAAAATTAATGTTTTTGTGTAGAATCAAGACAATCTGAATTTCAGTTTTGAATAGTAGAGTCAAATAATAATCAATTTGAAAAGGAGTATTTAAAATGGAGACATTGAAAGCACGTACTAAATATGATAATGCAGAATCTAAAAAAAAAGCTTACAATCAGTCAGTTTCCAACCTAAAAACAAACTTCAATCAATACCAAAATCCAAATCACGTTCACAACATGTTCAAGCCAAAAAACGCTAAAATCAACGTTAGAATTCATTACAAACGTTTTGGAAACGATTACAACGGATGGAACATATGGAGTTGGCAAGATAACAAAAAGGGCAAAACCCTTAATTTTACGAACGAAGATAGCTTCGGAATGATCGCAAAAACTGAACTAGAACAAAACAGTGACCATCTAAAATTTATTATTCAAAGAACTAACTGGGAAGAAAAAGACTTTCATTTT
>CAZTHU010000214.1:0-4306 GCA_964613575.1 uncultured Eubacteriales bacterium
CCTTATTATCTCCCGTAAACATCAAAATCCTATCTACTCCTAAACGCCTTAATCTATCTACTGCCCTTTTAGAATCTTTCTTTAAACTGTCTGATATCTCAATGCTACCAGCAAAAATACCATCTATCGCAACATAAACACAAGTCTTTTTAAGCGCATCTTCTAGCCTTTCTACCTTCTCCCTCTCCATAAATCTAAAATTACCAACCAATACAATACTTCCATCCACCTTACCCTTAACCCCAAACCCAGCAACCTCTTCATAATTAAAAATAGAATCTTGATTAATCTCATCTCCGTAAGCTGAAACGATAGATAATGCAATGGGATGATTTGAAAAACTTTCTATATAACCTGCCATCTTTAAAATAAGATCTTTCTCAAACCCATTAGCCTGATTTACACTAGATACCTTAAATGATCCATCTGTAAGTGTACCCGTTTTATCAAATATCACGGTATCTACAGTATTTAATGCCTCTAAAAAATTTCCGCCTTTAACTAAAATTCCATTTCTTGATGCTCCACCAATACCTCCAAAAAAGCTTAATGGTATTGATATGACAAGTGCACACGGACACGATACAACTAAGAACACTAACCCTCTATATATCCAATCTTTAAATTCATATGTACCTAAAAATAAAGGAGGAACACTTGCTATAAATAGAGCTACCAAAACTACAAACGGAGTATAGTATTTAGAAAACTTTGTTATAAAATGCTCTGTTTTTGCCTTGTTTTTACTTGCATTTTCCACCAAATCTAGTATCTTAGAAACTGTAGACTCACTAAAACTTTTTGTTACCTTCAATGTCAAGACGCCCGTCTGATTTATACTACCCGAAAGAACCTCACAACCATTTGCTACATCCCTTGGAATAGACTCACCAGTTAAAGCCGATGTATCAATACTAGAGTTACCATCTGTCACGATACCATCTAGTGCAACCCTCTCCCCTGGTTTAACAACAATAAAATCCCCCACTCTAATCTTACTCGGATCAACCTTTTCTAAAACACCGCCTATCTTTAAGTTTGCAAACTCAGGCTTTATATCCATAAGTGCCTTTATAGACTTTCTAGAACGCCTTACTGCTAAATCCTGAAAAAACTCCCCAACCTTATAAAAAAGCATTACCGCCACGCCCTCTGCATAATCACCTACAAAAAATGCACCAACAGTTGCTATACTCATCAAAAAGTTTTCATCCAGCACTTTTCCCTTAAATAGATTCCTAATAGCAAAAAAAAGTACATCCCCACCAATCAAAATATAAGCAACTAAAAAAATACCCAGGCTTAAAATACTATCAATATTAAAGATTAGAGCAAACACAAAAACCAAAGCCCCAAAACTAGATAGGTAAAATTTTCCACCCAGCACACCTTTTTCTTCTAATACATCCATTGAACAGCTTGAACAACAAGCAGTACCCTGACTATTTGCCTTAATTTTTAGATTATCCACAGTTATCACCCTCTCCTTTCAGACACATGCTCAAACCCTTGATCAAAAATCATCTTTATATGATTATCATCTAACGAGTAATAAACAACCTTTCCATCCCTTCTGCTTTTTACAAGCCTTGCCGACTTTAAAACCCTAAGCTGATGAGATATCGCAGAATGCTTCATATTTAATACAGACGCTATATCACAAACACACATTTCATCTTGAAAAAGCGCACATAAAATCTTAATTCTTGTTGAATCACCAAAAACCTTAAAAAACTCTGCTAAATCATATAAGTGTTCCTCCTTCGGCATGCTCTCCGCAACTTTCTTAACTATTTCTGAATGAATAAAATTACAATCACATTTTTCTATCCGTTCATCACTCATAAGAAAACCTCCTCAATTCAATAATTAATCATATGAACATACATTCACATGATTAATTATATTCTACACCCTAACTAAAAAAAAATCAAGAGGGGTCGGTTTAAAATTACCAAACCTTACCTCTTGATTTCCCCTGTTCACTTATCTTATTACTCCTCAATTAATTCTGCTATGGATGCCCCTGGTGGAACTAAAGGGAAAACCTTATCATCACAATCTATCTCAAAATTAATAATCACAGGTCTATCGGTAGACTCTAAAGCCCTAGTTATTGCTTCATCCACCTGCGAAACATCAGTTACATTAATACCCATAGCACCATAAGCCTCTGCTAATGCAACAAAATCAGTTGCTCTATCTAATGTTGTTGATGAAAATCTTTTATCATAAAAATGATGCTGCCATTGCCTAACCATTCCTAATGCATGATTATTTAAAATAGCAATCACAATAGGAAGATTATATTCTACAGCAGTTGCAATTTCATTGCAATTCATTCTAAAACTTCCATCCCCTGCAATATTTATAACCTTTTTATCTGGTCTACCAATTTGAGCTCCCATGCATGCTCCTAGACCATATCCCATAGTACCTAAACCCCCAGATGATATAAACTGTCTAGGATTCGTATACTTATAAACTTGAGCTGCCCAAATCTGGTTTTGACCCACCTCTGTTGTTATAATAGCATCGCCCTTAGTCAAGTCATAGATACGGTCTAAAACATAGTTTGGCTTTAACTTTTCATCCCTTGAGTATTTTAGAGGATATGCCTCTTTCCACTCTATAATCTTCGAAATCCACGTATCATCTTCTGTTTTCTCCACCTTTTCTATAATACTTCTCAAAATTTCCTGCATATCACCAATTAACGAGATGTGGGTAAAGATATTCTTGCTAATCTCTGCTGGGTCAATATCGATATGTACAATCTTAGCTGCAGGTGCAAATTTTCTTACATCGCTTATAACCCTATCACTAAATCTTGCACCTATTGCCATAAAAAGATCACATTCCGACACAGCAGTGTTTGAAGTTCTAGTTCCATGCATACCTAAAAGACCAGTAAAATGTGGATGTGTTCCTGGAAAACCGCCCAAACCCATCAAGCTAGTTGCAACAGGGATTTTAACCCTTTGTGACAGTTCTAAAAGAAGCTCGTTCGCACCTGCTTTCCCAACACCACCACCTGCGTGTATAAAAGGTCTTTTAGCGCGATTTATACACTCTACCACCTCATCTAATTTTTCCTTGCTATACCCCCTAGATGGCTTACTGATAGGCTTAGGATCTAAATCTTTAAAAGTCGTCTTTAACGCAGTCACATCTTTGCAAATATCTACTAATACAGGGCCTGGTCTTCCTTCTTTTGCAATTTGAAAAGCCTTTTGAATTGTCTCCTCTAACTTTTCTACATCCTTAACAATAAAATTATGCTTAGTTATAGGCATGGTTATGCCTGTAATATCAACCTCTTGAAAAGAGTCCTTCCCCAATAGTGCCGTTGGAACCTGCCCTGTTATTGCAACCATTGGTACAGAGTCCATATGTGCTGTAGCTATACCCGTAACAAGGTTTGTAGCCCCTGGCCCCGATGTTGCCAAACACACCCCAACCTTTCCTGTTGCACGCGCATATCCATCGGCCGCATGTGATGCACCTTGTTCATGAGAAGTTAAAACATGCTTTATTTTATCCTTAGCCTTGTAAAGGGAGTCATAAATAAATAATACCGCTCCCCCAGGATACCCAAAAATAGTATCAACATCATGTTTTACTAAACTTTGAATTAAAATATCTGCGCCTGTCATCTGCATAAGCATCTCTCCTTTTAAAAATTTAAATTATTCTTATTCAACAATAGCTCCCTTGCTAGCTGAAGAAACAAGCTTGCTATATCTACCCAAATATCCTTTCTTAACCTTTGGTGCTAAAGGCTTAAAATCTCTTCTTCTTATTTCTAACTCATCATCTGAAACCTCTAAATCTAACCTTCCCTCATTAATATCAATATTTATAATGTCGCCATCTTTAACAAGGCCTATATTACCACCTTCCATTGCTTCTGGTGAAACATGCCCAATTGAAGCCCCCCTAGTTGCACCCGAAAATCTTCCATCTGTAATAAGCGCAACATCTCTATCAAGCCCCATACCAGCAATTGCCGATGTTGGTGCTAACATCTCCCTCATTCCAGGTCCACCTTTTGGTCCCTCATATCTAATAACAACAACATCGCCTTTTTGTACCTTTCCTCCAAATATTGCCTCAACAGCACTTTCTTCAGAATCATACACACACGCTTTCCCTTTATGTACCAACATCTTTTCATCTACGGCAGATCTCTTTACCACTGCACCATCTACTGCCAAACTTCCCCTTAGCACCTGAATACCACCCGACTTACTAAATGGCTCTTCAATACTTCTTATAACTCTATAATTTTTCACACTCACATCCT
>CAZTHU010000215.1:0-4300 GCA_964613575.1 uncultured Eubacteriales bacterium
GAATCACCACAAACTTCAGGTGATTTCCAAATGGAAAGTTTTACACATGATACACCTGATGAAGGTGCCTCAGAAGACTCAGAAGACTTAGACAGCTCTTCTAAGGAACGCAGTGAAACTGAAATAGAATTACCAAAAACCGAACAGGATGAAGAGCAAAATATAGAGGAAGAAACTACAGAACCTATAGAACCTATAGAATCTACAGAACCTACAGAATCTACAGATGATTATACAATGCAAGAACATGAAATAGCACCTAATGATACGGAGCAAACAAACGAACATTACAAAGAATTTAAAATAAACCAGTACGGTGTAAGTGCATTTATTGAAATATATGAGCTAACACCTGTAGATTTAAATGATAACGAGTTCGAAACGAGCATTTTTATCTCGACTTCCCAACCTGAGCAGGTTAAGAACTTGATAATTGAATTGGCAAATTTTCAAGGTTTAGAATACGCTGAAGATTCAGCTAAAGATAATTTATTAACTTTCGATCTAAACAGTTCTGACTACAACTCAATAATAACGCTTTTATCATTAATGGAAGAGGTTCCAACCGTAGATTTAGCAAGGGCAAAACCAGAGAGCAATGTAAAAACATCTATATTAATAGAAAAAGTTAGCTGACAACTGACAGCTAACTTTTTCTAACAAATTTTACCCCCTCCAAGCACAACACCTTCTTCATTATAGAACACTACCGCCTGTCCTGGAGTAACAGCTCTTTGAGCTCTGTCAAATCTAATAGCCACACAACCATCCTCTTCAAAATACAAAATTGCTTCTTCAAGTCCAGCATTATACCTAATTTTAGCCTTAATTTTAGCGCCATTTTCAACAATTCCATTAGCTATTAGATTAACATCATTTGACTTTAACTCAAATGTTTTAAGCTCCTCATCTTCTCCAATAACCACTTTATTTTCCTTTGCATTTATCTCTTTAACATATATTTTTTTACCTAAATACACACCTAACCCTTTTCTTTGACCTACAGTATAGTTAATAATTCCATCATGTCTTCCAACTATCTCTCCATTAGTTTTTACAATATTTCCTGCTTCTGGTTTGTGCCCAGAATATTTTTTTATAAAATCCACATAATTATCATCCACAAAACAAATATCTTGACTATCTGGCTTATCAGAAACCAAAAGCCCCATCACTCTTGCCTTATCCCTAACCTCATCTTTTGTCATATCACCTAATGGAAATAAGACGCGTGGCAATGTTTCTTGATTCAAATTATATAATACATAGGATTGATCCTTTTTTAAGTCTTTAGCACGTTTTAATAAGTATAATCCTTTATCTTCTCTATACTCAACTCTTGCATAATGCCCAGTTGCAATATATTCACACTCTAACATCTTAGCCTTATCAAACATAGCAGAAAATTTTATATATCTATTACAAGCGATACACGGATTAGGTGTTTTCCCTTCTAAATACTCTCTTATGAAATAATTCACAACATTTTTCTTAAAAACATCTTTTAAATTCAAAACATAATGATCGATCCCCATTGATATAGCAACCTTCCTTGCATCCTCAACATCATCAAGAGAACAACATTTTGAGTCTTTTGCTAGCTCATTATCACCATCCCACAATTTAAAGGTAACCCCAACCACTTCATACCCGTCCTCCTGCAAAACCCTTGCTGCAACTGAACTATCAACACCTCCACTCATTCCAAGTAAAACCTTTTTTTTTCCCATAAAACCCCTCTCCCTCCATATCCTGCGTTACTGTTCACACAGGTGATTGATGACTTAGAATAAGAAAAACAACATCACGTTAAATTTTAATAGTGGAAGAGCAATCACAGCCGTAGCTGAATGTTTCAAATAATATTTTGAAACAAAGCTTACGGATGTATTGCGATGTAACGTATAAATGTACGTGATTTCGTTTTTCTATCTACACCCGTGTGAACAGTAACCATCCTGCATCTTAAATAAAACTCTAATACACTACCTATTGATTGTCAACAAGATTAGATGTATAATCAAACCGTTACACCACGAAAACTGAAAGGAGTAAAGTTTAAATGGACTTCTACAATCTAGATATAAAAGCAGTGTTACAACAACTAAAAACAGATCCTTCAATAGGTCTCACAAAAGATGAGGCAGCAATGCGACAGGGGATACATCAACAAAATATTTCCCATCATCAGCCCATCAATCATATATGGTCTAAAATAATTGAACACCTTAAAGAACCACTAATAATCTTCCTAATGATATCATCTATGGTCTCATTTATACTAGAGAGCTATATCCATGGTTTTGGAATATTCATAGCCGTTATTGTGTCTATTGGAATATCGGCGTTTCAAGAAAACCGTTCGGAAAAACTTTTTGCGTCTTTATCGCATCAAGATGTAGACTCAAAGGTAAGGGTTGTAAGGGATGGTGAGTGTTTTTTCGTTCCAAAAGAAAATATTACTATAGGAGACATACTTTATCTTAAAGCGGGTGAAAAAGTACCTGCAGACGCTAGACTAATCGACCATGAAAACCTGTTTGTTGATGAATCTATTATTTCTAGAGACCGCACACCTGTGCAAAAAACAACTACAGCTTTAACCAATAAAAATATCCCGCCAACAGAGCAAGTAAACATGGTCTTTGCGGGAACACTCATAACTTCAGGCGAAGGTCTAATTGCTGTAACCGCAATAGGAGAAAATGTTTACAAGTTTAAAAATCATGAGCTTATCAACAAAGAAAATTACACATCAACTAAACTAGAGAACAAGCTTTTTTCTTTAGCAAAAAAAATAACTATTTTAGCCTTGTTTACTGCAGGATTCTTTCTTTTTCTTCAATTTTTAAGCATCCTTCAAGGCAGTGGATACGTTAGTACTAGAGATTTTTTTATAGATACAAAAAATGTCTTTATCTTTTCTATAGCACTTATTTTTGCTACTGTACCTGAGGGAATTATCGCAATATTAAAAACCACATTTACCTTTAGTATAAAAAAGATGTCTAAATTAAATATACTTGTTCGGCCTAGTCTAAAATTCGAAAATTTGTGTAATACCAATGTTATTTGCTTAAATTCCTTAGGTGCTATTACAACAAAAGAATACGAAATTTCTAACATTTGGGAAAACGGTGATTTTATAGAATCGAGTAATCTAACAAATGAGGTTATCCTTAATAATATCTGCCTTAATAATTCAGATGAGGTTTCTGATGAAAAATCTGATATACAGTCTGCCATTTTTAAATTATTAGAATGGAATGATTATAATGCAGATATTTTTAATTCAAAATATACTGATATTAGAGCAGAGTTTAAAGAAACTCAAGAAGAAAAAAAAGACACTATTACATTTTTCAAAGATAAACGCTATAGCATATTTACTAAAGGCGATTATCATCAAATAATTGAAATTTGTAGTAAAATAAAATATAAAAATGAGATTATAGATTTTAGTGAAGAAATGAAATCCTTGATAAGTAGAAAAATTCAAAAGCTTGAAAATGAGGGAAAGAAAATTATTGCTTTTGCTCATCAAAACGAAAGTAAAGCGAGGCTTTGGACACATAGAGCTGATGTTGAAAAAGACCTTACCTTTGACGGGTTTATAGCTGTTAAGCAAAACATTAAAGATAACGTCCTAGAAACAGTCGATAAACTAAAAAGAGCAAGTATAGACTTAAAAATATTTACAACATCTAATTTCGATCAAGCCTTCTTTCTTGCTCAAGCTTTAGGCTTCCCATGTAACGAAAACGTAGTATTAGACAGTAAAGCAATCGATGATTACTCAGATGCCGAACTTTCCCATATTTTGCCTAAAGTTTCTGTAATTGCAAACTCAACCCCTTTGGTAAAACATCGCATAATAAAGCTCTTAAAGCTCCTAAGACACAGCGTATTATCTGCTAATTTAGACATCAAAGATACCCCATCACTCGAAGCTTGTGATATTAATGTCGCAATGGAAAGTTACAGTTGTGACTATATAAAAGAATATTCCGACATCGTGTTAAAAGGTGATGACGTCGTTTCAAGCCTTACACAAGCAATTAGATGGGCTCGAGGAACATATAACAACCTTCAAAGATTCATTCAATTCCAGCTTACACTAAGCATTCCTCTTTTATTAATAGTACTGCTATCGCAGATTTTAAATCTAACAACACCCTTTACTACTATAGGGCTTTTATGGATAAACATTATTCTAAGTGGCGTTCTAGCACTATCTTTTGCATTAGAGACTCCTAGCGAAAAGGTTCTTTTTGAAAATTTTCATAAAAAACGTTTAATG
>CAZTHU010000216.1:0-4259 GCA_964613575.1 uncultured Eubacteriales bacterium
CAATTTGATCTGGAACACTTCCCTTTTTTTGGATCTCGCCTAATAACTTTATATAATCATCTTTATTATCAGGATTGATCTCAAAAACCTTCTCACTTTTTTGCAAAAAAGCTTCACCCTTTTCCACCAAGAAAAGCTCCATTTCATTGTGGCGTTCCTCTGGTAAGGTTTGCTTAATCTTTAAAAAATCAGTTTCATTTGCAAAAAACACAATACTACCATATACACTTTTATATTTATGCTCAATCAACTCTTTCTCCCATTCAGGATAAAATAAAACCTCTCCAACATCTATTTTATCAGAATTAAAAGTTGGTGGATTTTCTTTTTGTTCAGAACTGATAAACTCTCCTTTTAATACCTCTTCATCTTCTTTTTTACTATCTTTTATCGTATTTTTGGACTTATCCTTTAAATAGTCTGCTAATTCATTAACATTAGATCTCTCAAATAACAAGGTTGGATATATTCCTTCATACTCTATATCAAGTCTATTACTCAACTCTAGCAGATCCATAGATTCCAATCCCATGTCATAAAATCCTATCTCTTCAGATATATCCCCAATGCTTCCTTTTGATATTTCATCAATTAAAGTAATTAGCTTATCCTTAATTTCTGCTTCACTATATGCGCTATTAGATAAAATAGCTTTATTGTCCGAATCATTATTTACTTCATTTGGATTTTTTTCATTATTTGCAAAATTTGGAGTTATTAAATTATTAATCAAAGAACCCTTTCTTACCTTCTTAGCACCTAATCTATAAAATGTTAATATACTATCACCATTTACATCATAAAACTCCAAATTATTATAAAAAATATCCTTATTTTCTGTAAGATCTCTATTTCTATAATCAATATATACAAAAATTTTGTCTTGAGTAATTTTCTTATGACTTAGAAACTTATCAACATACATAGGAATAAATGCTTTATCATCTAAATCGTTTGCCATATCAAAAGAAATAAATGGTAGAACAGTCGACGCATCTAAAAAAGCTGGATGAAATCGAAAATGTGGTAAATATTGTTTTGCTAAATCGCTTAAATGAAACTCAGCTAACAAATAATTTTCCCCTTTATATACATCACCAAGCGTCTTCATAAATTCAAAGTGCTTAATATTCACATACCTCGTCAATTTGTAAATCTCTTCCACCGAAAATTTTTCAAGTGCACTTTGCTTTAACTCATTAATATTAATAGTTTTTAACTCTAGGTCATGATTAACATCTTTATAAATCTCACACTCAGCATTCACAACCCAATTCTCATCTTTAAATTCCTCACCTTCTCTTAAGCTTCTTACAATAACATCCCATTTAACATCTTTTTCTTCAAAAAGAACCTCTATTTTCCTATTATAATCTTCAGTAGTTTCAATAGGTCTTTTAAAGAAAACTTTCCTAAGCTCAACACCTTCAATATCAAATTCTAGCGATGCCAAACTTCTATAAATCAAATCAATAAAGGTTACACCTGGAATAATTCGGACATCATGCACTCTATGATCCCTTACAATATAATCATTAAAACAAATTCTAAACTCACAACTTTTTAAATTATCTTCGTTATTTATTTTTTCAATCATTAAAATTGGATTTTCTTTATTATCTACGTTATCTAACACCTTAAAACTTTCCATTTCTTCACTATTTTTGGCATGCTTGTTTAATAAATAATCTACTAACTGTTCAATATTTTTATATTTAAACAGTAAATTAGGATATAAGGTGAGCCCTAAATGCTTTTCAATTATTTTTATAACTTGTATATGTTCTGGAACCCCAACACCCATAGAAATAAAATCCCTATCCTCAATAATTTCATCAGCTCCTACATTAAGGATTTCAGCTATTTTTGTTTTAAGAAAAAATACCATGTTAGATTTTTCAAAATTATCCATAGTTTGTAACCTCTCTTTTTTTATTAAGGGTAAATATAATATGCATAGATATAAGGAATTCACATCCCTAAAATACAGGATTGTAATTTATGCATTTGACATTATTTTTTTATCACGAACTTTCTTGTATCTATCTGAAAATGAAATATCTTCAATAAAATTGATTTTTACAGGCACCTTGTACTTCTCCAATTTTTCGCTGCAAAATTTCCTTATTAGCATTTTAGCTTCATTTTCATCAGCACGATTTTTCATAACAACATCTGCCACAACAATTTGACCCATTAAAATATTTTTTTCGCCATATACCGTAGCATCTAACACCTCTTCTATTTCAAGCAAAACCGTCTCAATCTCCGCAGGTAAAACTTTTTGCCCCCCTACATTTATATTTTCTTGAATTCTTCCAACAATTTTTAAATATCCACCCTCTATCTCTTGAACTTGATCTCCCGTCTTGTACCATCCATCTTCAGTAAATGATTGATTAGATTTATTTAAATATCCCAAAATTTGAGTTTTACTCTTTAACCATAACTCACCATCCACAATTTTGTATTTAGAATTTTCATCTCGACTATCTATTTTTAGAAGAACACTATCTGATGAATAGCTAGATGTCTTTACAATACCAGTCTCACTTGTACCAAAAGTCTGAATAAATTTTACATTTGGGAATATAGCATGAAGATTCTTCAATAATGATTCTGGCATAGCCTCTGTACCATATGTAATAAGAGATAACGAACTCAAATCATACTTCTTGTAAACTCCACTAATTAATAACAAGTTCAAGAAAGTGGGTGAAACTGGCATGGTAGTAACTCTATAACGCTCTATCAAATTACATATATAATCTATATCTCTATTTTCTGGAATTGTAATACTTCCACCTCTAAATAGCACATTGAAAAGTGTATTCAACCCACCTATATGATCAAACATTAAAAAAAGCAAGACATTATTTTCAAAACTTTTTTTACCATTATAAGAATTGATTATATTGTTCAAGTTATGAATCATTACTTTTGGAGTTCCCGTTGTTCCGCTACTAAATAAAATAAGCCCTGGAGCATTTTCATTCTGCACATGTCGAATAAGAGGATGCTTTTCTCGGTTACTTTCCACATCTTGGAATTTCATATTTGCTAAATCTATTCTTTTATCGACATAAGCCTCTTCTATACGCATAGTAATTTGATTTTCACTCATACTTGTAATAGGAACAATAATCTTTTTATACTCAGCTAATGCAAAAAACATACTAATACTATCAAAAGAATATTCTGATACTAATGCAACAACTTCTCCTGGTGCATCTGATATTAAATTTTTCATACGTTGAATGTTATCTATCAAATCAACGTACGTATATTTTCTATTAGCGAAATTTATTGCAACTTTATCACCATAAACCTTTAATCTTGCTATAATATCTGTCCTCATTTTATACACCTCGCTATTATTTTTACATTACGCCCCCAAGATATAACACCTGCCCAGTAACAAAACCACTTCTTTCATCAGCATAAAAGTCCAAAACATTTGCAATATCGTCAAAATCAGCTAAGCGTTTTACCGCTTGCATATCTATTAAACTTTGAATTTTATCCTTCGAAACATTTTTGATCAAATCTGTTTCTATAGGTGTTGGACCTACAGCATTAACAGTAATACCATAACTTCCCAATTCTTTTGCAACAACCTTGGTGATACTTTCAATCGCAGCCTTACTAGATGCATAAACAGCTTCACCTTCTAAATTATGAGCTACCGCAACTGTACTAAAATTTATAATTCTGCCGAACTTTTTACGCATCATAATCTTTCCGACCTCCCTGACAAAGAGGAAAGTCCCCATATAATTTGTATTTATAATTTTTTTTGCTGTCTCATAGGGAGTTAAAATAAAATGGTTCATACCAGCAATGCCTGCGTTATTAATTAATACATGAATTTGTCCATATTTTTCAAAAACTTCTCTTACCATCTTAGTAACTAAACTTTCATCAGTTACGTCTAATTGATAATGTTTATAATTATAATGCTCTATACTACAATCGCTTCTACTACAACCAACAACAATATCACCTTTTTCTAGATAATGTTGAGCCAATTCTCTCCCAATACCCTTACTTGTTCCCGTAATAATAACTATCCTACTCATACTTTCCTCCCATTAAATCTCCCTTTTTTTATTTATCTATTATTTGATCCCTTTTTTTATAATTCTAGATTAGTATATAAAAACCTTCTAATTTATATAAAAATTTTTTTAAAATATGGCTTTAACAAAATGAAAAGTCAAAAACTTCTGCAAGAAACCTACTAAATACCTTAAAATCAA
>CAZTHU010000217.1:0-4239 GCA_964613575.1 uncultured Eubacteriales bacterium
ACCGAAATTTTTCGAAACAACAAAATACGATAAAACATATAAATGTAAATCCTTTTACCTTCCTGCTCAATACCACCGACTAAAAACCACTAAAAATCTAACAAATACATTATATCATAAAATTTCTTTAATTTAAAACCTTTTTATGCTATAATTCGATATGTTGAAAACATATAAATTAAAATGGAGTTGATTTTGTGAAGGTATTGCATTTAATAGGTGGTGAGGACTTTGGAGGAGCAAAAAGCCATGTTATATCCCTTGTTAATGAATTAAAAAAATACATCGATGTTAAACTTATAACTTTTAGAAAAGGTGGCTTTTCATCTGATGCACAAAAATATGGCATAGATATAGAGGTTGTAAAAACCAAGAATTTTATATCCGATATCAAAAGAATTATTCAAATAATCAAAACAGAAAAAATTACAATGGTACATTCTCATGGTGCAAAAGCTAACATGTTTGCCCTTATTATAAAAATATTTACAAGAATCCCAACTATAACAACCGTTCACAGCGACTATCGTCTAGATTATATGGATAGCTTTATAAAAAAATACTCGTTTGGAATAATAAACGCAATAGCAATAAGAATAATTGATTTTAGAGTTGGTGTTTCTGATAGCTTTAAAAAAATGTTAATAAAAAGAAACTTTAATCCAGAAAAAATATTCAAGCTATATAATGGCATTAAATATGATTTTAATGAAAACAAATACTCTAGAGATGACTTTCTTAAAAGATATAATATTAAGACAATGTCTAATTCTTGCATCGTTGGAATATTAGCACGTCTTCATCCTGTAAAGGGAATAAACGTCTTTTTAGATGCAGCAGGTATAATTTCAAAAAAACATCCAGAAACTATTTTTGTAATAGGTGGAGATGGTGAAGAACGCAGAAATCTAGAAGAAAAAGCAAAAAAACTTGGGATATTAAGCAAAACTCACTTTATAGGATATGTTGAAGACCCTTATGAGTTTATGGAATGCATAGATATAAACACACTTACATCTTTAAGTGAAAGCTTTCCTTATGTTATTTTAGAAGGTGCTAATCAAAGAAAAACTGTTGTTAGTTCAAACGTAGGTGGAATATCAGATCTTTTACTCGATGGCGAAAATGGCTTTTTATTCGAACCAGGCGACTATAAAAAACTTGCACAGCATGTTGAATACTTAATAGAAAACAAAGAAAAAAGGGAGCTTCTTGGTGAAAATCTTTACAAGGAGGCAAAAGAAAAATTTTCATTGATAAATATGGGAAAAACACAACTCCAAATATATAAGGACATAGTTGAGATATTAAATATAGATAAACAAAGTAGCAAAAAATTTGATGTGCTTCTTTCAGGATATTATGGTTTTAACAATTTAGGGGACGACGCTATGCTACTAGGAATTATAGATAGCTTAAAAAAATACAACCCCTACCTTCGAATACTTATACTATCTAAAAATCCCATGCAAACTCGGTTGAAGTTTTCACATAATACAGTAAGTCGAATAAATATTTTTTCTATTATTTACAACATGAGAAAGTCCTCCCTTTTTATAAATGGAGGAGGAAATCTTATTCAAGACACCACCTCTACTCGTTCACTTCTTTACTACCTTGGTGCAATCTTTCTTGCTAAAGTATTAGGAATGAAGGTAATGATATATGGTAATGGTATAGGCCCTTTAAGAAAAGGTCTAAATCAAAAAATTTCTGCTAATATTCTTAATAAAGTAGATGTGATTACATTAAGAGAAGAATTATCTTTAGATGTTTTAAATCAAATTAATATATTATCACCTACAATAAAACTTACTGCGGATCCTGCACTTACAATAGATACCGAATTTAAAAGGCCTAATAAAAACATCCTCTTTGACTATCAAATAGACACTAATAATAATTTAGTAGGTTTTTCTGTAAGAAGTTGTAGGGATGGAAAAAAAGCTATACAAGAATTATCTAAAATTGCAGATTATGTGGTTGATAAATATGGAGCGCTACCTATTTTTATACCCATGCATCATCCAGATGATGTAAAAACATCCGAGAAAATAGCTAAGAGTATGAAAAATAATTCTATCGTTATATCTAATAAATATGAGGTAACCGACCTTCTTTATTTAATGTCAAAATTAAAAATCTTAGTAGGAATGAGGCTTCATTCATTGATATTTGCATTAAAGCTTAATATACCTGCCTTGGGTATATCATATGAGCCAAAGGTAGAAGGTTTTTTAGATATGATAGAACAAGATTCATCTATAAATATTTATAATATAAAATTTGAAACATCTATAGAAAAAATTGACAATTTATGGGAAAATTATGATAAAATTAAAGAAGGTTTGAGAAAAAAAAATACTGCAGTTACTGATCTTTCAAAAAAGAACTCTCAGTTCGCTATTGAATTACTAAAAAAAGGAAAATAAGGAAGGGTGTCGGGGATGGATACTAATAAATCAAATATTTTAGGCGTAAACATTGTCAAGACTTCATTATTATCGGCCGTAGATAAAATTGGTGAATATCTTAAAGAAGAAGGTAATCACATTGTTTGTACACCTAATTCAGAGATGATAATGCTAGCGAAAAAAGATACGCAGTTAAAAGAGGTTTTGAACGAAGCAAATTTAACAGTAGCTGATGGTGCAGGTGTTGTTATCGCCTCAAAAATATTGGGTGAGCCTGTCCCTGAAAGAGTTGCAGGATTCGACTTAGTTAGCATGATGTTTAACTCAAATTCTTTTAAAGATGTAGGATTCTTTCTCTTAGGAGCACATGAAGATGTTGTAAATAAGGCGGCAACAAATTTAAAAGCTGATTACAACATAAAAATTTCTGGTACACATCACGGTTTTTTTAATGAAGAGGCTTCAGATGAAATTATATCAATAATAAATAATTCTGGCGCTCAGATACTTCTTGTAGGTCTTGGTGCCCCAAAACAAGAAAAATGGATACTTAAGAATAAATCTAAATTAAAGGTGAAAGTATCTATTGGCATTGGTGGCTGTTTTGACGTTTTTTCTGGAAATGTAAAAAGAGCACCAGAATTTTTTCAAGTAAATCACTTAGAATGGTTATATCGATTATACTGCGAACCTTCCCGTTTTGTTAGGATGCTAGCTTTACCTCAATTTATGGCTCATGTCATTTACGAAAGATTTAATCCAAAAAAGGATTAGATAATTTAAGAAAACTATCTAATCCTTTTTTCTACTGTAAAAACTGTGAAACCTCTCTGTACTCTTCAATTGGAATAAAATCCATTGGATCAAACCCGTCAACTAAAACTATTTCTCTATTATTTATAGACTTTAAAATATCAAAAACCATCTTCACATCGCCATACTCTATCTCTGGTGTTACAGAAATTTTTTCTGTTCCATTTAGGCTATGATAAAAATTCATAAATTCATTGTAAAAGCCCTGCCCTGGCGTAAAACCAACATGCTCTACATTACCATCATTATAAAATATATTTAATATTCCACATGATTTATCTTCAAGGTACAACTGCCCATTTGTACCATATATTCTAAATCCTGATTTTGGGCTTTGAGCCTCTACTCCAGATGGGAAATAATTGTATTGTCCTATTACTCCGTTTTTAAATTGTATATTTGAATTTAATGAAACAAAAGGTGAAAAATCCGCTGTCTGCGGCTTCCCATAAGCCTGCACGCTTTCTACTTCTCCAAACACATGCCTGATTCCTGAGATATCGTGCACCGCTCCATCTAAAAAGACTCCACCAGAATAAGAAGGGTGTTGTCTCCACTCTTTAGCAGCATAAGTGTCTTTAAACATTTCCTGTGGAAAATTAAAAATATTATTTTTAGTAAAATATACCACATCCCCAATTTTTCCACTTTGAATAATTTGTCTGATTTTATTATGTTCTTCGTCATACCTATAGTTTTCAGCAATTAATATTTTCACATTGTGCTTTCTCGAAAGTTCTAAATATTTTTGAGCCTCAAACATATTTTGTGCTAATGGCTTTTCGCATATAAAGTCTTTCCCTGCTTCTGCAACACTTCTTGAAACCTCAAAGTTCTGATCTATTGGCACAATAATATCTACTGCATCTATATCGTCTCTTCTTAGCATATCTAGATAATTATCGTACACATTACTAGTATCTAGACCAATTCTTCTTGCAAAATTCTCTGCATCAACTCTGTTAAGACTTGATAACGCAACTACTTCAAACTTATCACGCATTTTCTCTAA
>CAZTHU010000218.1:0-3816 GCA_964613575.1 uncultured Eubacteriales bacterium
AAACTGCCTTTAGGTTTAAATGTAGAAAAATACATAGAAAAAAAAACCCTCCAAACAAGGCTGGATATAGATACAGCAACAAGACTTGCAAGCCAGAAAGCAAGTTTAGGGGCTAGACAAAAGATTTCTAGTGATGCTATTATTAGTTCGAAGAATGAATTTTTGATTCGAAAAGATGATGAACTTTATGTTGAAGTAATGTTTGAGTCTATTGAGAATATAGGTTTAGAAGTACATTTTGATGAATTTTAAACGAGGAGGAGATACATTGGAAAAACGCATAAAGCTTGAAAATGATGTGGATATATCAAATGTTTTTGGAGACTTTGATGTAAATATTAAAATAATTGAAAAAGAATTTAAGGCAAGGGTTTTCTTAAGAGAAAATGAGATAACAGTATCATCAGGGGAGGTTTTATCTGAAAGTCTTGTAAACGATGCTTATAGTGTTTTAAAGCATATAGTAGAAATGGCAAAAAAAGGTGAGGTTTTGACAAAGCAAACGATAACTTACCTTTGTGAACTTGCTAAAGAAAAAGAACTAGAAGGAGAGAATAATTATTCTAAAGAGCATTTATTTGTAACTGCTAGAGGTAAGACAATAAAGCCAAAGACATATGGGCAAAGTAAGTATTTAGAACAAATGAAGAAAAATGATATTGTTTTTGGAATTGGTCCTGCTGGGACTGGTAAAACATTTCTTGCTGTTTTGATGGCTGTTTTAGAATTTAAAGCTAAGAAAGTGGGTCGAATTATTCTTACAAGGCCTGCAGTAGAAGCGGGAGAAAAACTTGGGTTTTTGCCTGGTGATCTTCAAGATAAGGTTGATCCTTATTTGAGGCCATTATATGATTCCTTGTATGATATTATGGGCGCGGAAGCTTATTTAAAACATATTGAAAAGGGTTGCATTGAGATAGTTCCGCTTGCATATATGAGGGGTCGAACACTAGATGACTCATTTATAATATTGGACGAGGCTCAAAACACTACATGTGAACAAATGAAAATGTTTTTAACTAGGATTGGGTTTGGTTCTAAGGTAGTTGTGACGGGTGATATTACACAAATTGATTTGCCTAAGGAAAGAAAAAGTGGCCTTTTAAATGCTATGGATGTATTAAAAGATGTGGAGGGGATAGAGTTTGTGAACCTATCATATAAAGATGTTGTAAGACATGAAATTGTAAAGAAAATAATAAATGCATATGATGCTTTTGAAGAAAAGAAGAAGGGGTGATTTGTAATGATTGTAAACATAGAGGACGAACAAAAGGTTTTGAAGCTAGAAAATAAGATCTTTGAAAATGTAAAAAGAGCAATTAATTTAAGTTTGGAAATGGAAGGTTTTACATATGATGGAGAAGTTAATGTTTATTTTGTAGACAACGAAAGAATAAGGCAAATAAATCAGCAACAAAGGGAAAAAGATGAACCTACTGACGTACTATCATTTCCTATGCTCGACATGATAGAAGGACAGTATGAGCTAGATGATCTGGATAAAAACTTAGAAACGGGGGCTTTAATTTTAGGTGATATTGTTGTATCTGTTGAAAAAGCGGTAGAACAGTCCGAAAAGTATGATCATTCATTACTTCGTGAAATTGTATTTTTAATTGTTCATGGATTGTTTCATCTTTTAGGTTATGATCATCAAGACAAAGCGCAGGAATATAAGATGTTTAAAAAGCAAGATGATGTTTTGAAAAAAATGGAGATAGGAAGAGGGGGAAGCGAAGTAGATGCCTAGAAAGAATGGAAGAAAAGAGGCTAATAAAATTATAAAAAAAAAGAATTTTAATAGATTATTTAAGAACAAGACATTTATTGATAGTTTTAACAATTCTATAAATGGATTAAAGTACGCTATAGGAAATGAAAGAAATTTTAGGTTTCACATAGTTGCTACCATGATTGTTATTTTTACAAGCCTGTTCATGGACTTTACAGCGTTAGAAGTACTCATACTTAGCGTCACAATTACACTTGTGATTTTTGCAGAGCTTATAAATACAGTTTCAGAATTAATAGTAGACGCATGGATAAAGGTTTATAATCCAAAGGCTAAAATAATAAAAGACGTTGCAGCAGCTGGGGTATTGGTATGTACGATTAATGCCTTGGTGGTAGGGTATGTGTTATTTGTAGATAGATTGGATTCTGAAATTGGCTTAGTTATAGACAGGCTTCAAGATTACCCATCATATATTATGCTGATAGTAATTATTTTAACTATTTTTGTTGTAATTTCTCTGAAATTATTGTATAATAAGGGGACTCCTTTTAAAGGTGGAATGCCAAGTGGGCATAGTGCAATTTCATTTGCGATAACAACATCGGTTGCATTATGGTCAAGGGATGTTTTGTTGGTTTTACTTTGCTTAGCACTAAGTGTTCTTGTTGCACAAAGCCGAATAGAAGGAAAGATTCATACCAAGCTTGAGGTTGTTGTAGGTGCAATAGTTGGTATCATGGTGACATTATTGGTGTTTAGCATTGTTGATTATTCTTTTTAAAAATATTCTAAATGACGGGGTGATTTTATGGATTATAAAGCACTTTTGCAAAAGGCTAGGAAAATCATGGAGAATTCTTATTCGCCTTATTCTAAATTTAGAGTTGGCGCAGTTGTTTTGTGTGAAAGTGGGAATGTATATACAGGTGTAAATATTGAAAATTCTTCTTTTGGAGCTACTATATGTGCTGAGAGAACAGCTATTTGTAAGGCTATATCAGAAGGGGAGAAAAAAATAAAGGCAGTTGTTGTTGCAAGTGATCTTGATGATTATATTTTCCCTTGTGGTATTTGTAGACAATTTATAGGTGAATTTATGGACGAAGATGGGGTTGTTATTTGTTCAAATAAAAAGGATGAGTATCTCGAAAAAAGTTTTAAAGAAATTTTCCCAAATTTTTTTAGGCTTTAATTTTAGTGTTAATTTGGAGGTTATTAGATGGATTATAAGTCAGGATTTGTATCTATTGTTGGAAGACCAAATGTTGGTAAATCAACGATCTTAAATGCTTTTATAAAGGAGAAGGTTGCTATAACTTCTTTTAGGCCTCAAACCACGCGAAATGCGATTCGAGGTATTTTAACAACATCCGATGCGCAAATCATTTTCATAGATACGCCAGGAATTCACAACCCAAAGTCAAAACTTGGTGAATTTATGCTAAGTTCGGCAGTGGAGAATATTGGTGGCGTCGATGTTGTCTTAGTAGTGGTAGAAGCTACAAGTGAGAGTAATATAAAAGAGGATGAGAAGATCATAGAGCGGGTAAAAACAAGTAATCTTCCTGCCATACTTGCAATAAATAAGGTTGATTTAATAGACAAACAGAATGTTTTGCCACTTATTGACAGGTACAGCAAAATGATGAAATTCCATTCTGTTGTTCCAATTTCTGCTAAAAAATCTGATAACCTAGATGCTGTTATAAGTGATGTAAAAACGATTTTAAAACCAGGACCTAAGTTTTTCCCAGAAGATGAGATAACCGATCAGCCAGAGAGGGTTATTGTAAGTGAGATTATTAGAGAGAAGGTTCTAAAAAACATCCAAGATGAAATACCACATGGGATAGGAATTGAAATAATATCGTTTAAAGAGAGGGAAGACAAAGATTTAATAGAGATTCAAGCCAATGTTTATTGTGAAAAAGATACACATAAGGCTATAATTATTGGAAAGCAAGGAAAAATGTTAAAGAAAATAGGCTCTCAGGCTCGTCTAGACATTGAAAGTTTCCTAAAAACAAAGATTTTTCTTGAAATATGGGTTAAGGTAAAGCAAGACTGGAGGAATAATA
>CAZTHU010000218.1:3826-4217 GCA_964613575.1 uncultured Eubacteriales bacterium
TTTATGTTAAAAAGCCTTGGTTTAAAAAAATAAAAAAACTTGAATAAAAAGTTTGAATTTTGAGTAGTATATATTAAGTAAGATTAATACGAAGGAAAAAATAATCCCTAAGTGGGCACTAGGAGGATTATCCACTATGTTAAAAGAATTTTTATGGGAAACATTCAAAAAAACAGGAGACATCGAGGTTTATATCGCTTATAAGGAGCTTGAAGAAAAAAATTTGTTAGAAAATGGTGAAAAAGATGTGGAAAAAAATGTTGAGAAGACTATTGTTATGCCGGTAATTAGTTAGGTGTTGTAAAGATGTTTGAAATTTGAAAACTTTAAGGGTCAAAATATTTAAGTGTAGTTTTGAGGGAAAGGTCAAGCTTAGAGAGAATGCAACATC
>CAZTHU010000219.1:0-4046 GCA_964613575.1 uncultured Eubacteriales bacterium
CGAATGCCTGAAATCCGTTTACTAGATCGGCATCTGCAAAGATGCTGGTTTTGTCTTGAACAATTCCAAATCCAAATCCATTAGCACGCCTAGATTCATCTAGAGAGGTTGTGGGGGTGTGACCTCCTATTTGAACTGGTTTAATTAGATATTTTGCTGATTGTTTCTTCGTATCTTCATCTGGTACAATAGGTTGTTCGCTGTTTTTTTTATTTCTTGAGTAAATGCCATCGTTTTCAGCGGTAAGAAAAGAGGTGGCTAAAACATCTTTATCGTTCACATTATTTGCCAGGAATTGATTCATCCAGTCAGAAATATCTGTAGTTTTTATTCCACAATCCTCAATATTTTTATATACATCCATTAACTTTATTCTTTCGTTTGGTGAATTTCCATTAATGTAGTCAGTTAAGCGTTGAAAGAAATATTTACTATCATTGGTTTTATTCATTCTTTTCTTGAAAGTCTCATTCTCATACATCTTTGAGATTACTTTTAGTAAGGTTTTTTTGGACATTCTACCATGAAAGCAAAAAAGTTTTAGTGATTGACTTGCAAAGGATAGCTGAACCCGTTTGTTTTTTATATCATCAACAAGAATTTTTTGTATAATAGGGCGCGTGATTATTTTGTTTTTGTTTTTATCTATAAAATTGTTCTCATTCCACCAGTCTTTTACGGTTAGATTAAATTTTTCGTGATTTCCAAATAATAAAATGAAATCTCGTTTGTATGTTTTGGCTTGCTTTTGAAGCATTCTTAAGTAAATAAGTGTTTCGAAAGGATGATTACCTTCTCTATCAATTGCATCGCCAAGTTGAATGACATTTTTTTTTGTGTTTTTATTATAATTTCCATTTTTATCGATAACGCCAGCTAAATAAAGATTTTGAACAAACAAACCTAACTCGCCATGGATGTCACCTAAAACAACAGTGTCAAAGCCTTGATGATTTAGTTTGTTTTTAATTTTTATATCTAATTTACTATCGCAGTTTTTTAATGCGTTTTGTAGAGTCTCTTGGATATTCTCTATACATTTATTCTTAAAGCCACCATTAAACAAAATGTTTCTTTTTTGATAGTATGAGAATATTGATTTAAGATTGGCTTTTTGAACGCTCTTTACATATTGGTTAACCATTTTCTCCCACCTTTTATATATGCAGATTATATTTTGATTATATAAAAAGAGGAGACTAGTGTCAATTTTTAAGTCAGAAAACTAGACAATATAAGGCATTTATGCTAGTGTAAGAATATAAATTTTAAAACTTGGAGGTAGATAGTATGATTTTTGAACAGCTTAATCCACATGCGTGTAAGACTTATTTAATAGTAAATGATAATACTAACGATGCTTTATTAATTGACCCGGTTATTGATCATTTCAATGACTATTTAGAACTTATTAAGGAGAGGAATTTGAGGCTAACTCATGTTATTGATACACATACACATGCGGATCATATTTCCGCTGGCTCATCATTAAAAGATGCAACCGATTGTGAGTACGTAATGCATAAAAATGCACCGCCAAAATGTGTAACAAAGAGGGTAGATGATGGTGATGTTCTAGACATTAATGGATTTAAGATTAATGTTTTACATACGCCAGGGCATACGAAGGATTCTGTAAGTCTTATTTTAGATGATAAATTTTTTACTGGTGACTTTTTGTTTTTAGATGATGGAGGTGCTGGAAGAGATGATCTACCAGGTGGGGATCCATTTGAGCATTGGGAGAGCCTTCAAAAACTAGAGTCTATTCCTGACAGTTTAACGGTATACCCTGCGCACGAATATAGGGATAGAAAGCCTTCTAGCTTAGGTAATCAAAGAAAAACAAATCCTCATCTAAAAAAAATGTCAAAGGAAGATTTTGCGAAATACTTAGATGATTTAAGGCTTGGAGCTGCAGATTTGATGAAAGATGTTTTAAAGGCCAACTATGCATGTGCTAAAGACCCAAAAGCTGCTTGGATTCCAGTAGATAGTCCAGCCTGTGAAATTAAGGGTACAATGGAAAAGGGTGTAAATGATTTAGATGTAGGGCACATTTCGGCTAAAGAACTAAAAGAAAAGCTTGATTCAGATAACGCTAATTTAGTTTTACTAGATGTTAGGGAAAAGTATGAATTAAATGGTGAATTAGGTCATATCGAGGGGACACTAAATATTCCAGTAGGTCTTTTAAGTTCAAAACTTGATACTTTAGAAAAACATAAAAATGATGAAATTGTTGTTATTTGTAGGTCGGGAGGCAGGGCTACTACTGCAGCGCAAACACTAAAAAAAGCCGACTTTAAAGATGCAAGTGTTTTAGAGGGTGGAATGATTAAGTGGAAGAGTATGTTCTAATAATTTGTAATGGGAGTGAGTTTGATGTTAAGAGCATTCAAGGGTAAATATCCTAAAATAGACGAGTCATGCTTTATTTCGGACAATGCTGTAATTACTGGGGATGTCAATATTGGAGAAAATTCCACTATTTGGGATTGTTCTGTAATAAGGGCCGATGTTGACAAGATAACAGTTGGTAAAAACTCCAATATTCAAGATGGGAGCGTACTTCATGTAGATTATAACACTGCACTTGAAATAGGTGATGGTGTTACAATAGGACATGGTGTAATGCTTCATGGGTGCAAAATTGGGAATAACTCACTAATTGGTATTGGTGCTATATTATTAAACGGTGTAGAGATTGGTGAAAACTGTATTATTGGTGCAGGTGCCCTTTTAACCCCAGGCACAAAAATTAGTGATGGTTCGTTGGTATTAGGCTCTCCTGGGAAAGTTATTAGAAGTGTAAGGGAAGAAGAAGTATTAAAAAACAACGAAAATGCAAAAGTTTACGTTCAATTAGGCAAGGATTATTTAATAGGAGAATTATGACTAGAGCTCAAAAAAAAGAATACAAAAGGGCTAAAAAAAAATCAGATACAAAGAGATTAGATGAGGCTAAGATAATCTTAAATGATCTTTTAACGAATACGGGATATGACTATAAAGTTTATACCTTGTATTCGTATTTGTGCTTTAATCTAGGTCAATACCAAGAAGCTGAACATATTACAAAAAAGTTAATAGAGAAAAATCCTGAGGATGCTATTTCTAATAACTTACATGGTCTTGTTATTGCAAAATTAGGTAGGGTTCAAGATGGTGTTATTTATTTAAAGAAAAGTATTGGATTAAAAAAGGGGAAGGCTGTTGAACTTTATCATGATTTAGCAGTTGTTTTAATTGAAAATGGAAGGTTAGAAGAAGCATTAGAGTATATACAAAAAGCAAGGGAATTTTCTTTTGTTTATAACATAAAAAGCCAACTAATATACGAGGATTTAAAAAGACAAATAAGAGAGAAAAAAGTATTTGAGGAGTGGCGCGTGTGAGTCAATATAAAAAGGCATTAATAGTATATTATTCCCTAGAAGGCAATTGTGATTTTATTGCAAGGGAGATTAAGAATAATATAAACGCAGATATGTTAAGGTTAGAACCCAAAAAGCAGGTCAACCCAAAAAGTTTTTCAAAGTATATTTGGGGTGGCACTCAAGTTTTTATGAAAAGAAAGCCTGAACTGTTAGATTTTAAGGTAAACATGGAAGAATATGATACGCTATTTATAGGTACTCCCGTCTGGGCATGGACATTTGCACCACCATTAGCAAGTTTTTTTGAGAGTGTAGAGATAAGGGATAAAAAAATAGCATTTTTTGCTTGTCACGAGGGTCAATTAGGAAAAACCTTTAACAAGTTACGAGGTAAGTTATCTACAGATAATAATAAGTTTATAGGACAGATTGATTTTTTTAATCCCTTAAAACATGATGCTGAAAATGCAAAAGAAAAGCTCAAAAACTGGGTTTTACAGCTTTAAAATAAACGCAAAAATATAAAATTATTAAACAACCCTTTTTTTGTTATTTCTAATATTTTTAAGATTTATTGACATGTGGAAATATTTTTATTATAATTTCGAAGGTGATGCTAAACATTAATGGATATAGATAGTACTTTATCTATACGTATATGCTTAA
>CAZTHU010000220.1:0-4046 GCA_964613575.1 uncultured Eubacteriales bacterium
CTGCTATTTGGCTCATATATCCTCCTGAAAAGATCTATAATTTAAATTATTTAAGTCATCTAAATATGTTGTAGTTTTTTTTTGCAACATCGATAAGTGTTTTAGTAAAACCTGCCCTATGCACATCCTACAAATTGGAAAAATATCCATTTAGAATATGTAATACCTTGACCCCTTTTAGATCAATATCATTTCTTTTAGAACTAAAAGATTTTTTTACATCAACAGATAAAATTCCCTTAATTTCATTCCATTCATTTGCATTTGCATTTGACAAAACTACAATTAATAAGCATAATCACATCTTCCAACTTATTTTTACATATATTTCAAATTTTAATATAATCTTTTTTAGAAGTCAATAATTTACTTTTTTTGAGTTTCCCCACTTTTTAAAGATGTCCTTTTTAATTAGCTCAGTACGGTTCCGAACCCTAAAGTTATGCAACTCGATGTTGGGAAAATGTGGATAAGTTCAATGTTATTACTGAAGTTATCCAGAGATTTTATGAATTTGACTTTAATTAGTGTAAAAGCTCCTTCCAAACAACAGCTAGACATCTTCCAACTGTTTAAAATAAAGGAATCTAAGATTTATGGTTGAAAAAAGTAGGGAAAATCAATAACCATAATATTATTGATTTTAATTTGTTCCTGTGATACACTCTCGACAGGAGGTTGATAGCTAATGCAAGAAGATATTTTTTATATGAATAAATGTATAGAACTTGCAAAAAAAGGATGGGGAAGAACAAACCCGAATCCTTTGGTAGGTTGTGTGATAGTAAAAAATGACACCATCATATCAAAGGGTTATCACAAAGGTATCGGTCTTGCCCATGCTGAAGTTGATGCATTCTCAAATGCAAAAGAAGATGTTGCTGGGGGCACTTTGTATGTGAATTTAGAACCATGTTCCCATTTTGGCAGAACACCTCCTTGTACTGATAAAATAATTGAAAAAAAAATTACAAGAGTAGTAATTGGAATGTTAGACCCTAATCCAAAGGTTTCTGGGCGTGGAGTACAAAAATTAATCCATTCAGGTATAGATGTAAATGTGGGCGTTTTAGAAGAAAGGTCTAAACTTTTAAACGAAATATTTATAAAATATATAACCCAAAACAAACCTTTTATTATATTAAAAACGGCTATGACTATAGATGGGAAAATCGCATCTGCAACAGGAAGTTCTAAGTGGATTACTTCCGAAAAATCAAGAACTTATGTTCATAAACAAAGGAACAGAGCTTCTGCAATTATGGTAGGTGTAAACACATTAATCGTCGACGATCCAAGTCTTAATGTAAGGTTAAAGAAAGGCAACAATCCTTATAAAATTATTGTCGATACAAATGGAAAGATTCCGTTAAACTCAAAAATTTTTCTAGACCCAAAATCCAAGATAATTGTAGCAACTACAAACCAGATGACTTGTGAAAAGGAAAATCAGTTAAAACAAAAAGGAGCAACAGTTTTGAAAACATCTATCATAAATGGTAGAGTTATGCTAGAAGAATTACTTGAAAAGCTCCATCAAATGGAAATTGATAGTGTTTTCTTAGAGGGTGGAGGAACCATTAATGCATCTTTTTTAGAAAGAAAACTAGTAGATAAAATCATGTTTTTTATTGCGCCTAAGATTTTAGGTGGCAAAAATGCAATAACTCCCGTTGAGGGCGAAGGAATATCGAATGTTTCCGATGCGCTAAATATAGAAAATATAAAATATCAAAAAATAGGTTCTGATTTTTTGATAGAGGGTTATGTGAGGTGAAAAAATGTTTACAGGTATAATCGAAGAAATTGGAGAGGTTAAAAGTATCCAAAAATTTCATAATTCAATTGATATTTGTATTTTATGCAAAAATGTTTTATCAGATCTAAAAATAGGTGATAGCGTCAGCGTTAACGGCGTTTGTTTGACAGCCTCAAAAATTGAGCCCGATTATTTTTTAGCCAATGTTATGCCTGAAACCGTTAATAAGACAACTTTAGCATTTTTAAAAAAAGGCAGTACGGTTAATCTAGAAAGAGCACTTAAAGCAATCGATAGATTAGGAGGTCACATTGTTACAGGTCATATAGATGGTTTAGGTGTAATAAGTTCTATGAAAAAAGATGAGAATTCTTTGTGGATTGAAGTTACAGCAAGGCCTGAAATCTTAAGTTATATAGTATATAAAGGTTCAATTGCGATTGACGGTACATCTTTGACTGTTGCGGAGGTAAAAGATAATACCTTTAAGTTTGCACTTATACCTCACACCAGGCAAATGTCCATAATTGGATATAAGAAGGTAGGTGATTATCTAAATATTGAATGTGACATTTTAGGAAAATATATTGAAAAATTTTTAGGAGCAAAAAACGCTCCAGAAACAAAACTAACTACTAAAAATTCTTTAAACATGGATTTTCTTAGAAAAAATGGTTTTGTATAATGATAAAAAAGAGGGGATTTTAATGAACAAGTTTAATAGCGTTGAAGAAGCAATCGAAGATATAAAAAATGGCAAAATGCTTGTAGTTGTTGATGATGAACACAGAGAAAATGAAGGGGATTTAGTCATGGCGGCTCAAAGAGCAACCCCTGAAAGCGTTAATTTCATGGCTTCTCAAGGTAAAGGCCTTATATGTTGCCCCATGTCTGAAAATAGAGCTAAAGAACTATCTTTAGGGCTCATGGTGGAAACAAATCAAGACAAGCTTAAAACCGCATTTACAATTTCAGTAGATCACATCAATTCAACTACTGGTATTTCAGCCTTTGAAAGGGCAAAAACAATATCAGAGTTAGCAAACAAAAACGCCTCAGCCTCTGACTTTATAAAACCTGGCCACATATTTCCGTTAATAGGAAGAGAAGGCGGTGTTTTATCAAGAGCCGGTCACACAGAAGCTTCTATAGACCTTGCAAGACTAGCTGGCTTAGAGCCAGTAGGTTGCATCTGTGAAATCATGAATGAAGATGGCGAAATGGCTAGAGTCCCTGAATTATTTGAATTTGCCGAAAAATTCAATTTAAAATTTATAACTATCGAATCAATAATAAAATATAGAGGATTTAACGAAAAACAAATCCAAAAAAGCTCTGAATCATCCATGCCAACTAAATTTGGTGATTTTAAAGTTATAGTTTATGAAAACACCATAACAAATGAGCATCATGTAGCGCTTGTAAAAGGAGACATTAGTAAGGACGATTCCGTTTTAGTTAGAGTTCATTCCGAATGCTTAACAGGAGACGCTTTTCATTCATTGCGATGTGATTGTGGGGATCAACTTGAAAAAGCAATGAAAGAGATAAATAAATTGGGCAAAGGTATTATACTATATATGCGGCAAGAGGGGCGCGGTATTGGTCTCGTAAATAAACTAAAGGCATATGAACTCCAAGATCAAGGAAAAGATACCGTTGAGGCAAATGTCTTACTTGGATTTGCACCTGATCTGAGAGAATACGGAATAGGCGCACAAATTTTGTATGATTTAAACGTTCGTAAAATAAGGCTCTTAACAAACAACCCTAGAAAAATAGTCGGTCTAGCTGGCTATGGACTAGAAGTTGTAGAAAGAGTCCCTTTACAAATATGCGAAAACGAAGTTAATAAATTCTACTTAAAAACAAAAGAAACAAAAATGGGTCATCTATTTAAAAGAGTGAAATGAGTAAAATGAGTAAAACGTAACAACAACTCGCAATTCATCTCATGCTTAAAGTCATAAGATGAATTGCCTAAATCTTAAATTAAAAAGGAGATGTGTCAAAATGAATATTAAAACTAACGAAGGTAAAATGATAGCATCTAATCTAAAATTTGCTATAGTTGTAGGAAGGTTCAATGATTTTATAGGATCTAAATTATTAAGTGGAGCTATTGACGCACTTATACGGCATGGTGCTGCACAAGAAGATATAGAAATCACATACGTTCCAGGGGCTTTTGAAATCCCTTTCGCCGCACAAAAAATGGCTAAGTCAAAAAAATTTGATGCTATTATTTGTTTAGGCGCAGTAATAAGAGGTTCAACCCCCCATTTTG
>CAZTHU010000221.1:0-3873 GCA_964613575.1 uncultured Eubacteriales bacterium
GTTTTTTTGTCCTCTCGCTCTTTTTAACATTTTTAACCTGAAAATCATTACCTTGGATTTTGGAAACAATATCTAATACCTGTTCTTGTTTTTCTAGCTCTACTCTCCCATTTTTGTCTCCATAAAACTTTGCATTAAATTTTTTGTTTTTCCCACCCTTAAGTGTTGCAACAAGTGACCAATACTCTTCTTCTTTAAAATTTTCTATTTCAACCTCCCTATCACAAATCAACTTTGTGGCAATAGATTGAACTCGTCCCGCACTTAAACCTTTTTTCACCTTTCTCCAAAGCATCGGACTTATCTTATAACCAACAATCCTGTCTAATACTCGCCTTGCTTGTTGTGCATCCACCAAATTCATATCTATTTTAGTTGGTTTTGATATCGCTTTTTTAACCGCCATCTTAGTAATCTCATTAAAGGTTATACGACATTTAGTCTTATCCTCAACCTTTAAAATATCAGCTAAATGCCAAGAAATTGCCTCCCCTTCTCTATCAGGGTCGGTAGCAAGATATACTTTATCAACCTTCTTAGCCTCCTTCTTTAGCTTTGCTAAAATATCACCCTTTCCCCTTATCGTTATATATTTGGGCTCAAAATCTTTTTCTAGGTCAACACCAAGCTTACTCTTTGGCAAATCCCTAATATGACCGATAGAAGCCTCAACCTTATAATTACTACCTAAATACTTTTTTATAGTCTTTGCCTTTGCAGGTGACTCTACAATTACTAAATACTTAGCCATTATACTACCTCCACTTTCGCTTAAGTTTCACTCCAATTTTCATCCTACAACTTTTCTTTTAATTAAAATCTCTAAGCAAACAATAAATTTTACCTGGCAACTGCTCTATCATGCCATTTAATTCAAGTATTATCAAGTAAGAATTTAAATCCTTTATTGGTATCTTTGTTTTTTGAGCAATTGCATCTATATGCATTTGCTCATCTTCTAGACACTCAATTATCATTTTTTCCTCTTTTCTTAAATTCTCCATCTGCATTTGCATTTGCCTATTTTTGAAGTGATTTTTTTTTGCATCAACATCTAAAAGATATAATTCATCTAAGATATCGTCAAGCCCTGTAATTATTTTTGCTCCATCTTTTATAAGTTTATTAGTTCCAACACTCTTAGTATTCATAAGATTTCCAGGAACTGCAAAAACCTCCCTACCTTGTTCTAATGCAGTGCTAGCAGTAATAAGAGACCCGCTTTTTTCTCCTGCTTCAATAACTATAACACCAAGACTTAATCCACTTATTATACGATTTCTCCTAGGAAAATTATAAGGCATCGGCTTAGTTCCAGGAACAAACTCAGACATTACTGCACCGTTTTCTGTGATTTTTTCCATTAATCTTCTATTCTCTGGTGGATAAACAATATCAATTCCACACCCTAACACTGCCCACGTAGAAAAGTTTTCCAATACACAGGAATTATGTGCTGCCGAATCAATTCCACGCGCCATACCACTGACAATCGTAAACCCCAGTTCCCCAAGTTTTTTGCTTAAAACCTCTGCTGTTTTAATCCCATATGCGGTACATTTTCTTGAGCCCACTATCGCAAGACTCTTCTCATTATATTCCATCACACCTTTATAAAAAATCAAAAATGGTGGATCGTATATATTTTTCAAAGGTTCTGGGTAAGCATCATCAAGTATTGACATTAGTTTTATATCTTTTTTATAAATAATGTCCATTAATCTATCTAAATTTTTTTTATATCTATTATCTGTCAATTTAATTATATCATTTTTAGTCAAAAATCCTGTTTCTGAGAGTGCAATTTCATCTGCATCATACAAACTCTTTACACTATCAAAATAATCTAAAAGCTTATTTGCCTTTATAGTCATAAAACCCTCTATCGATGCTAACCATAAAAGACACTTATAATCATCCCTCATAAATCCCACCCTTCCCGCTACACATTCCAAAATCTTCTATCTAAACTTCTATATCCTATAGCCTCAGCTACATGCTCCATTTTTATATCTTTACTCTCTTGCATATCAGCTATTGTTCTTGAAACCTTTATAATCCTACTATGCGCTCTTGCACTTAATCCAAGTTTTTCAAAAGCATCCTTTAGAATTTCTCTTGCCTTTTTATCTAATCTACAATACTTTTGAATAAGGGCTGGTGAAAGCTGAGAATTTGAATAAATCTTATCATTTTTATATCTCTCCATCTGAACTTGCCTTACCAAATTAACCCTTTTTCTTATATCCGCAGAACATTCACCAGGATTTTCAGAATCAAGCTGACTAAATTTTACTGATCCAACCTCCACATGAAGATCCACCCTGTCAAGCAAAGGCCCAGATAGCTTCCCTAAATATCGCCTAACCTCTGTGGAAGAACATGTACACTCTCTTTGTGTATCCAAATAATTTCCACACTTACACGGATTAGCAGAACAAATAAGCATAACATTTGCAGGATATGTAAGCGTTCCATTAACCCTTGATATAGTTACATTTCCATCCTCTAAGGGCTGACGCAAAATTTCAAATGCATCCCGACTAAACTCAGGAAGTTCATCTAAAAAAAGCACACCATAATGTGCTAAACTTATTTCTCCAGGTTTGGGAAACTTTCCTCCACCAGTTAAGCTAACAGGAGAAGTGGTATGATGAGGACTTCTAAAAGGTCTTTCTTTAATTATAGGGGTCCTTTCTGGAAGTAAACCTACAATACTATGTATCTTCGTAACCTCAATAGCCTCCTCAAAAGATAAGGGTGGCAATATTGAAGGAATCCTCCTAGCAATCATAGTTTTACCACTTCCAGGACTACCAAGCATAAGTACGTTATGAGCTCCGCTAGCAGCAATCTCAAGTGCTCTTTTAACACCTTCTTGTCCCCTTACATCAAAAAAATCGTCATCATAATCTACCTGACCACTAAAATACTCCGTTGTATCCACGTAATAGCTATTAACCTTATTCTTACAATTCAAATGATTTACAACCTCTACTAAATTTTTAACTGGTAGCACCTCTATACCATTTACAATCCCTGCTTCGTCTTTATTATCAAAAGGCACAAAAACCTTTTTTATGCCTTCTTTAAGTGCAAGTATAACCATGGATAAAACACCTTTTACCCCATGCAAACTGCCATCTAATCCAAGTTCACCTATAAACATAAATTCGCCCATGTTTTTAGGCGAAACGTCATAATTTGCAATTAAAATCCCTATAGCAACCCCTAGATCAAACCCCGTACCTTCCTTCTTAACATCCGCTGGTGCAAGATTTAGTGTTATTCTATTTTCTGGAAACTTAAACCCTGAATTCTTAATAGCAGATCTAACCCGCTCTCTGGATTCTTTAACCGCAACCCCTCCAAGACCTACAATGTCAAACGATGGTAGCCCATTAGATATATCAACCTCAACATTAACCATGTAACCATCAATACCCGATAGCCCACAACATTTAACCTGTGCTAACACCCAACCACCATCCTTAAACATTTTGAACCATTATATCACACCTTCACACAAATAATCCATACAAAAACAAAAAGTTTTTTACGTTTATATCAATTTTTGTTACAAGTCACTTTCATCAATAGAAAAACAACATCACGTACATTTGCTCTATTTCTACCATCACTAACACTTCAGATGGGGATTACAACCCCACCTGAAAGCTAAGATTTGTGTTTATTCATCCATTTCCTAAAACTACAGGTTGCAGTTGCTTTGCTTTTAAAGCCTCTAAAACAGTCTGTTTTACAAGTGTTAAATTAGCCACAATCGAGTTTGATTTACTATGAGGACCATCTTGATAAAAAGGAACAAAAAAGACATTCTTACTATTTAAAAGAATCCCTAAATTTTTTGAA
>CAZTHU010000222.1:0-2524 GCA_964613575.1 uncultured Eubacteriales bacterium
AGACCGCGAACACTGCAATCCAGATCGCAATTCCATCGACGTAGTTCTTGTTCCTGCGTTCTTCGGCGATGGCCAATCCTAGAACCAAGGAAAGGACGGCAGCTGCCATCAACAATCGCACGGTGGGGTCTGCAAGCTGTTCTCCGACAATGCGCAGAAACCCTTTGGCTTTCGCGTGTCCCACTTCGTTGTGGCCGTATGCCTGTTGACGTTCCACTATCGTCTGTGGTTGGGAGTCGGTGTCGATGCCTCCTTCGAGATGCGTGTGCAGCTTCTTCGCGATGGTATGGATGCCACCTTCCATCTCCAGCAGTTGCATTTCTTTGCTTGCGTTGATGTAATCTAGCTTCTGCGAAGAGATGTCGAACGGGATTCCTGGACCACCATCCACGCTGCTGTCCACCTGCAGCACCACGTCGTCCAGCACTTCTTCCAGGCCCATCAGGACGGGGAGCAGACGGTTCCGTCCCTCTGCTTCCAGGCTTGTCATCTTGTGCTGCGCTCCTGCAACGTTCCAAATCGCATCGATGTGGCGGTTCGTGGTCGCGTGTGGCCACGCACGTCGCACACATGCGACACACATGCGACCCTGGACGTCGGTCGACCCCACAATATTCCCTCCCCCAACCTCCTTCTCAAACGAATATTCGCAAGGAGGGGACGGTCGAGCGGGTGAAGATATCGAGATGTTCCTCGTAGATCTCGATGAAGGCGGAAGAGATATCGATGAGGAGGGAGGGATCGAAGCGACCGCGTCGGTGGACGACGAACGAAGGAGCGGATGATGGGGTTGCGCGCGTTGAGCGAAGCCATCGAGGCGGAAATGGAGGAAGAACTGCGCACCGAAATGGAAGAGTACGAGGATGCAGTGGTTCTGTACGATCGCATCGCCAAAAGGAACAAACAATCGGTGCGTGGAGGAAAGGAAGGGATCGGTCGGAGCCGGAAAGGACACAGCACATGCCGAGGAAGGAGCTGACGGGAAACGCCATGGGTGCTTGGATGCGAACGAAGCCCTTGTTCCTCCAACGCTGCTTGGAGTATCGTAGGAACGGAATCAAAATGGAAGAGGAAGAAAAACATGGATGGGATCGGATCAGGTTGGACGTCCAAGAAACCGCGAACGAGCCACCAGGCTGTCTGTTCGTGAGCTCCGGTACATCCGAAAACGTAGGAGGCGTGCATTTCTTCAATCCTGCACATGCACAACTGGTTCGAATTGATCGTGAGGGAAAATCTCGAGCAGTCATCGAGGTGAAGCTGAGGATCTACAGCAACGGCAAGGGTGTTGCCGAGGACGGGATTCTGTTCCTTGTGCGAGCATCTCACCCAGATTGCGAATTTGCAAAGGACCGAGTGAATCTCACCATATCAGCCTGTAGCAAATCCGCATTTGGATACATCGGACATGGGGAGCCTGTCCTGTTCAGTTGGATAAGTAGAGGTAGCCTGGCCAGAAGCATCAGCAGTGCATCGCCGTTGGAACTCTCCTTCCTAGCTGCAAGACTTCTAAAAGGTGTGCAGGACCAAGCCGGGGGATCTGGTGCCTTCACTCTCCAAACTAGCGGGGATAATCAAAGCAGACTGAAGATAGTAGCCATGCCCCATTTCATGCCCACGTTCAGATACCCTGCATTGAAACGCAATGGCTCGTCCACCTCTAGTGCCGTGTATTTTCGCTACCTCTATGACAAACTCAGCCAGTGTAGGATGGACCTCGTTGCAGATTGCAGGTGCCCATTTTGTGGTCTTGTGTGTAGGGAGTATAGGGTTTTGAAGAATCACCTCAAGCATTGTCATGACTTGTTTGTTTACGGTTTCTCGGAGCCTGGGACTCGTACCCCCACAATAAATGTTTCGGCAAAACCGCCTGTATATACCAATGGCAAGCTTGGCTTTTGTTTGAATCGGGATGGATCCATGGACTTTCTATGGGCAAGTAATCGTTGGACTTCACCTGCAGGCCACTTCCATGAAGCGGACATTGGTAATTTTACACCTGCCCATAGAGCAGAAAACGGAAAGGTCTGCGAAGCGTCCACACCCAGTAGGACGACGGAGGAGAAACCCTGCCAACTGCAAACATCGCCAGTCGATGTTTCAGAGCAGACTCCACTGCAGGACGTGGATCAGTTGATTGTCTCTGAGAAGGCTCAAGCACAGCAGCAAATCCACAAGCTGGACAAACAAAACCAGCGAGGTGGGAGAATAAGGCAAAGCCTGAAAAGCGAGGAATCGGGAAGGGATGAGAAAGGAAAAGGACCGGCAACTGAACCGTATCATACAGCTCAGCCCATAGCCGGTCGTAAGCGCAAAGTAGGGGGCCCTGAAGCAAAGAAACGGATGTTCTACCATTCGAAGACGTGCCAGCTCATTACCGAGGAGGAACTCGCAAATGGATGCCCAGACAGTGACGATGAAGAGGACTTTGAGGTTTGGCTGGAATCAGAAAGAAAAAGTCTGGATGAATTCATTGATGTGAACGAGACTGAGAAGCAATTCATGCATCTCTGGAATGCATACG
>CAZTHU010000223.1:0-2245 GCA_964613575.1 uncultured Eubacteriales bacterium
CCGACTTCGGCACCGTCGATGCTTACAAGCGAACACGACGAACACGTGAGAACATACTTGAACGTTACCTTCGAGAGCTATGCAAGAGTCGAACACCGCGCTAAGACGCGTCTACTACGGTTCTGAAGGTCGATTGGCGAGCTGAGGAAAGCACCACTCTGCAGAGATGCAGGACAGCACCGCAGAAACAGACACTGGAAAGCAGACATTAATTCGAAGTCGCGTCCAATCAAGTCTGCCTTCGCAAGAAGGCGACAGTCCGACGTGCCGAGGTGGATTCAAAGACGATTATGCTTGTCGCCATACCTCTGTATGAATCTCCACCGTTGTCCGCGTATGATCCCCCATGCATCGAAAGTGTCCACATCCAACTTGCGCTTTATTGCAATCTGGAGAAGAGTCTGCCTCTTAGTAGTGAATCGCCTCGGTCTTCACTTGCGTCAATGGAGTCGGGGTGCTGCCAGTCACGTGTGCCGATGCCTTGGGTGTGTGGGGCTGTAGACCTTCCTCTGCTGGCCGACCTTCCGAGGCGGAGGTCTCTGTTGAATCAGGTAGAGATCTGCGCGGAGACTCCATCCATCGTGCCTCCCACTTTCCATCCTCTGCCTTGTAGACTCCACGGAAGCGGGAATGCTTTTGAATCTCTGCGGCTGCTTCAGCCTGGATGGCCTCGATGAATTCTTCGACAGATAGCTCCTCCATCTCGTTGAGACCCTCCTTGTAGTCATCCGGCGAGAAGTTGGTCTTTGCCTCTTGCCCATACAGCTTAAGTGCAGCAATATCGTAGGCACGAGCTGCGGCCTCTTCGCTGTTAAAGCTACCCAGTGAAATGTTCTCACCACTTGCGCTTTCTACTGAAGAGTCCCAATGAGCAGTCCAACGAACCCGAGACACACCCAAGTAATTGTTTGGTTTCTGTGGTCCAAGACCTGCAGCAGCACGTTTTGATGCCTCTGAACCATTCCTTCCTAACCTTGTTCTGATACTGGCAATTGCTGCTTCTAGAATCCGTTCACTGTCAGGATATTGTACACGCATAGGTTGTGCGTGAGGTGCAGCTTCTTTGCTTGGATTGGAGGATTGGCCTGCAGGGTGCAGAGATCTCCTTTCCCATCTTCTTTCAGGGGACTTAGAATTGATATCTTTGAAGAGAGCTTCCACAGAGGGCATTGGCACTGGATCGGGCTTGCCAGCGGGACCTGGTTTCATGACAGCATGTTTTCCTGGAACCTCTTCTTTCTCTACCTGGAGGCCGGACGGGCCATTTCCCTTACCAATAGAATCCTGGCGTTGCAAAGAAATGGCAACCTTCTGCGCAATTCCCTGTTGCAGCGAATCGTTATGCAAAATCCGGTCAGCACGATAGACACTACAAATTGGTTCAGTTGTTGTGGGCAGGCCTGCAACTTCGTTACTGTTGAAGGACGTACCAACGGCGTTCCGGAATCGCTCCGCTGAAGTGCAACGTTGTCGAGCTTGGATTGTGCCGCCTTGTAGGCAGGCCCATGGCTCAGAGAGCCAGAGTTCATCCGAAAAATGGTCCCGTCTTCGCGAGAACAACTCCTGGCCATTGGAAAGGACATTTGGCGATCCACGATCCTTCGTTCGGGCATGGGCTGTCTCCTCCGGTTTTCTGGCAGGCTTTCGGTGCGTTGCAACTTTGTCGGCTGGTAAGAAAGATTCCCGTGGGGCATTCTGGGAGAACGGTCCTGATCCATCGTCCTGTCCACACCACCTTCACGGGCCTCGTTCGATCCAAGTCTTTGGCGATTGACTTCATGCACTGGAATCGGCATGTCATCGAGGAACTTTTCCCACTCTACGAAATCTTCTTCTTCATGTCCATCCATTCCAATCAGTTCGTCAAAGGTGGGAAAAACATTTCGGTACGTTTGCTCTTGCGTCGTTTCGTGTCCAGGTCTCATGTCACCGCTTCGCAATTGCACGGTCGGAACTGCTCCGCTTCTACGGCCGTTCGAAGTCGAGCTTTTCCAATCGAATGCTTTCCTGTGTCCTTCCTACCTTTGCACCGCACTTTCGACCCTGCTTCGACGCTGCAGCACTTGACCACACCCTTTGCGTCGATCCGGACCTGCGAGCCTCTCTTGGACGCAGACGCGGACGTGGATGGGAAGTTGTCGCGCGGTGCGTGGCTTCTTGTCGACGGCAGCACTTCGAATGACGTCCAGTGGTGCGGATTCCACCTCGTTTACATCCGTTTCGCTTCCCGAACGGTTCGATTTCG
>CAZTHU010000224.1:0-2242 GCA_964613575.1 uncultured Eubacteriales bacterium
CGAAATCGAACCGTTCGGGAAGCGAAACGGATGTAAACGAGGTGGAATCCGCACCGCTGGACGTCATTCGAAGTGCTGCCGTCGACAAGAAGCCGCGCACCGCGCGACAGCTTCCCATCCACGTCGTCATCTGCGTCCAAGAGAGGCTCGCAGGTCCGGATCGACGCAAAGGGTGTGGCCAAGTGCTGCAGCGTCGAAGCAGGGTCGGAAGTGCGGTGCAAAGGTAGGAAGGACACAGGACAGGATTCGATTGGAAAGACTCGAGTTCGAACGGCCGTAGAAGCGAAGCAATTCCGAACGTGCAATTGCGAAGCGGTGACATGAGACCTGGACACGAAACGACGCAAGAGCAAACGTACCGAAATGCTTTTCCCACCTTTGACGAATTGATTGGAATGGATGGACACGAAGAAGATTTCGTAGAGTGGGAGAACTTCCTCGATGACATGCCGATTCCAGTGCATGAAGTCGACCGCCAAAGACTTGGATCGAACCAGGCCCATGAAGGTGGTGTAGACAGGACGATGGATCAGGATCCTTCTCCCAGAATGCCCCACGGGCATCTTTCTTACCAGCCGACGAAGTTGCAACGTACCGAAAGCCTGCCAGAAAACCGGAGGCGACTGTCCATGCCTGAACGAAGGATCGTGGATCGCCAAATGTCCTTTCCATTGGCTAGGAGTTATTCCCGCGAAGACGGGACCATTTTTCGGATGAACTCTGGCTCTTTGAGCCATGGGCCTGCCTACAAAGCGGCACAATCCAAGCTTGATAACAATGTACTTCAGCGGAGCGATTCCGGAACGCCATTGGTACGTCTTCCAGCAATAACGAATTTGCTGGCCTGCCCACAACAACCGAACCAATTTGTAGTTTCTATCATGCTGACCGGACTTTGCACGACAATTCGCTGTAACAGGGAATCGCGCAGAAGGTTGCCATTTCTTTGCAACGCCAGGATTCTATCGGTAAGGGAAATGGCCCGTCCGACCTCCAGGTAGAGAAAGAAGAGGTTCCAGGAAAACATGCTCTCATGAAACCAGGCCCTGCTGGCAAGCCTGACCCAGTGCCAATGCCCTCTGTGGAAGCTCTCTTCAAAGATATCAATTCTAAGTCCCCTGAAAGAAGATGGGAAAGGAGATCTCTGCACCCTGCAGGCCAATCCTCCAATCCAAGCAAAGAAGCTGCACCTCACGCACAACCTATGCGTGTACAATATCCTGACAGTGAACGGATTCTAGAAGCAGCAATTGCCAGTATCAGAACAAGGTTAGGAAGGAATGGTTCAGAGGCATCAAAACGTGCTGCTGCAGGTCTTGGACCACAGAAACCAAACAATTACTTGGGTGTGTCTCGGGTTCGTTGGACTGCTCATTGGGACTCTTCAGTAGAAAGCGCAAGTGGTGAGAACATTTCACTGGGTAGCTTTAACAGCGAAGAGGCCGCAGCTCGTGCCTACGATATTGCTGCACTTAAGCTGTATGGGCAAGAGGCAAAGACCAACTTCTCGCCGGATGACTACAAGGAGGGTCTCAACGAGATGGAGGAGCTATCTGTCGAAGAATTCATCGAGGCCATCCAGGCTGAAGCAGCCGCAGAGATTCAAAAGCATTCCCGCTTCCGTGGAGTCTACAAGGCAGAGGATGGAAAGTGGGAGGCACGATGGATGGAGTCTCCACGCAGATCTCTACATGATTCAACAGAGACCTCCGCCTCGGAAGGTCGGCCAGCAGAGGAAGGTCTACAACCCCACACACCCAAGGCATCGGCACACGTGACTGGCAGCACCCCGACTCCATCGACGCAAGTGAAGACCGAGGCAATACGCTACTAATTGGCAGACCCTTCTCCAGATTGCAATAAAGCGCAAGTTGGATGTGGACACTTTCGATGCACGGGGAATCATACGCGGACGACGGTGGAGATTCATACAGAGGTATGACGACAAGTATCATCGTCTTCGAATCCATCTCGACACGTTGGACTGTCGCCTTCTTGCGAAGGTCGACGTGATTGGACGCGACTTCGAATTAATGTCTACTTTCCAGCGTCTGTTTCTGAGGTGCGGCCCTGCATCTCTGCAGTGTGATGCTTTCCTTGGCTCGCCAATCAACCTTCAGAACCGTAGTAGACGCTTCTTAGAGCGGTGTTCGACTCTTGCATAGCACTCGAAGGGAAGGTTCAAGGATGTTCTCACGTGTTCGTCGTGTTCGCTTGTAAGCATCGACGGTGCCGAAGTCGG